>CAMBAN010000040.1 GCA_945864145.1 uncultured Lachnospiraceae bacterium
ATAAGAGATCTGAACATACATAGCAGGAAACGGCAGAGAATAGTGAAAAGACAGAACGAATTCATCACGAGATTAGTACAAGTCTTTCAAAAGCGTTGGAAGATGCAAAAGTTGTAGAACAAATAGAAGTACTTGCCGAATCTATCATGGCTATTACTGCACAAACTAATCTTCTTTCTCTTAATGCTTCCATTGAAGCTGCAAGAGCTGGGGAAGCAGGTAAAGGATTTGCTGTTGTAGCTGACGAAATTCGACAATTAGCGGAACAATCCAAAGAGGCAGTTACGCATATTAAGCAGGTTACGGAAAGCGTTACTTTAGCAGTTGGAAATCTGACAACAGATTCTAATCGCCTGCTACAATTTGTGGAAAAAGATGTGTCTGAAAGCTTTGAAAGTTTTGGAAAACTTGCTGATGCATATAGTCAGGATGCAAGCTATATGGATAATCTGGTTACTGACTTTAGTGCTACCTCAGAACAATTACTCGCTTCTATTGAAAGTGTGGTAAATACGATTTCCGGCGTATCTACTGCTACACAGGAAGGTGCCATTGGTACCACAAATATTGCCCAAAAAACTGCTACTGTTAGTGAAAAAGCTGTCGAAGTCAAACACTCCATGGCATCTGCTGAAGAATTGGCATCTGATTTGGTAAAAGAAGTAGAAAAATTTATTATTGAATAGAATACATGAAGAAAGGACTGCAAAAATTTTGCAGTCCTTTTATATGACTAGATAACATCCTGAAGCTGTGCCATTTGTAATTGATAATAGATGCCCTTCTTTGCCATGAGTGCATCATGATTGCCTTCTTCCATAATGCCACCCTTATCAATGACAAAAATACGGTCTGCTTTCTTAATTGTAGAAAGACGATGAGCGATAACAAATGAAGTACGATCTTTGAGTAATGCTTCGATGCCCTCTTGAACAAGCAATTCTGTTTTGGTGTCAATGCTGGAGGTTGCTTCATCCAAAATGAGAATTTTTGGCATGCTCAGCATAGTTCTTGCAAAAGCAAGCAACTGTTTTTGACCAACAGATAGGCCACCACCACGTTCTTCTAACATGGTATCATACTGATCAGGTAGTTTCATGATGAAATCATGTGCATGAACAGCTTTTGCAGCAGCAATGATTTCTTCTTCTGTAGCATCAAACTTTCCATAAGCGATATTATCTCTTATGGTGCCGGTAAACAGAAAATTATCTTGTGTCATGATACCCATTTGCTTTCTTAGAGATTCGATAGTAACAGATTTGATATCATAACCGTCGATTTTGATTCTGTTTTCTTCCACATCATAAAAACGACTGATAAGGTTAACGATTGTAGTTTTACCTGCACCGGTTGGACCAACAAGAGCAATGGTTTCTCCTGGCTTAATATGAAAACTGATATCATTTAAAACCTTAGTGTGGTCATCGTAGGAAAAACTAACATGGTCAAAGTCAACTGCACCGGATATTTCAGGAAGCTCTGTCACATTTTCGCCGTCTGCGATACCTGACTTTGTATCTAAGATTTCGAAAATACGCTCGGCACCGGAAATATTTGTGATGAGCTGGTTGTAGAAATTACTTAAGTTCATAATAGGCTGCCAAAACATGGAAATGTATGTACCAAAGGCAATTAGGGTTCCGACAGAAACTTTATCGACGCCTAAGATAACGATGCCGGTATACCAAAGTGCAACACTACCAAAGCCCCAACAGAAATCTACCACAGAGCCGAATGCATCTGCAAAAAGAACTGCATCCATAAAGGATTTTCGATGCTCAGTAACAAGCTGATGGAAGGTTTCCTTAGTTTCACTTTCAGCATGGAAACTTTGGATAATACGGATACCTGATAAATCTTCATGAACAAAGGCATTCAGATTAGATGATTTTTTTCTGAATATCTGCCACTTGACATGGGAGTGAGTTTGAATAAAGAAAACGCCAAGTATCATAAAAGGTGTGCTGCAAAGAGCAGCAGCAGCTAAAATAGGATTTTTAATAAACATAATGATAACAACAGCGCATACAGTAATAAAATCAGGAATTAAGGTAGTAACACTGTTGGAAAGTACATCCTTTAAGGCATTGATATCACCAATGATTCTTGCAAGAATTTTACCGGTGGGTCTGCTGTCAAAAAACTTAAAGTCTAAAGTCTGGATATGTGTGTAAAGCTCCTGACGGATATTTACCAACACATTATTACAAACCTTTGCCATGACATACATTCTGACCTTTACTAAAAGAATCAGGACGAGATTTAAGGTAAGTGCAAGAATAGCCAGCTTGTAAAGACCGGTAAAATTCTTGACAGCAATATAATCATCAATAGCGGCTTCCATCAAAAGCGGATTGACAAGACTTACAAAAACACAGTAAGCCATGATGAGTAAAACACCTAAAATAGGTAATTTATATTGGAGTAAATAGGAGAAAAGTCGTCCGAGGGTTTTTAGTTTACTGACCTCGGCGGTGTTTTCATCCTCTTTAAAGGAGTTAATAGGCATATTATGCCTCCTTTCTTTCAAAATTGTCACCATATTGTGATACGTAAGTAGAATAATAGAGTCCTTTTTGAGCCATGAGTGTTTCATGAACACCGCGTTCTGCAATTGCTCCATTTTCTAACACGATGATTTCGTCTGCATGACGTACAGCACTGATACGGTGAGCAATAATAATTTTGGTTGTATTTTGTAACTGATGTAGTGTCTTTTGAATTTCATGTTCTGTTTCCATATCAAGAGCAGAGGTAGAGTCATCCATAACAAGAATCGGACATTCCTTTGCAAGTGCTCTGGCAATACTGATACGTTGCTTCTGCCCACCGGACAGACCAACACCACGTTCACCGATAATGGTTTCGTAGCCATCATCCATTGCTTCAATAAAATCACTTGCCTGTGCTGCCTTAGAGGCAAGCTTTACCATCTTGGCATCTATGATTTCTCTTTTTCCCAGTTTCACATTTTCAGTAATCGTGTCTGAAAAGAGAAATACGTCCTGCATAACCAGTGAAATATTACTTCTAAGCTGTGCAAGAGATAATTGTGTAATATCTACGTCATCCAATAGGATTTTTCCGTCTGTTGCATCATAAAGGCGCTGCAGTAGTTGGATAACAGAAGTCTTTCCTGCACCGGTCGCGCCCATAATACCGATTGTTTTACCGGGTTCAACGGTAAAGGAAATGTCATGTAGAATTTCATGCATATCTTCTTTGTGGAAAGAAACATGAGAAAATTCAATCTTACCTTTTATCCGGTCTAATATGACAGGTTTGTCAGGTTCTTTGATAGAAGGAACCTCAGCAAAAATTTTATTCAATTTTTTATTTGAAGCAATACCTGCTGAGAAATCATTAGATAACCAGCCAAGCATTTCCATAGGCCAGATAATGTTGTTGGAATATTCCAAAAATGCACCCAAAGCACCAAGGGTAATAACATCTTTCATAACCAGACGTCCGCCTAAAATTAAAACTGTAATAGGCAGAAGCTTTGTTATTATCTGGATATAGGGGTGATATTTGATAAAAACCTTTGATTGCTGCATGTTCAATTCATAGTATTTTTTGTTGTGCGATAAGAACTTCTGAATTTCATATTTTTCTCTTGCAAAGGCTTTTACTGTACGTACACCTGCCAGATTTTCTTCCGCTACGGTATTTAGAACAGCATTTTCTTCACTTATCTGTTCGTAGACATAGCCGAGCTTTTGCTCCATTTTGATTGCGATAAAACCACAGACAATCATAGCAATCGTAGGGATGACGGCTAAACCGGGATTTAAGGTATACATGCATACCAAAACAATCGTGGTATGATAAATTACTTCAAGAACCAGCATACCGACATAAGAAAGCGTATTCCATATTTTATCGATGTCATCCTTGACACGAGCCATAAGTTCTCCGGTATTTGTTTTATCAAAATAATTACTGCTGAGACTTTGTATATGGTCAAACAGTTCCTTACGCATTTGCGTTGCAATCAAAGAACCGGCCTTATCAAAGTTATACTCCTTTGTGTATTGGAAAATACAACGTCCAACACCGACGCATAAAATACCTCCCAGTAAATAGGGCAGCTTTGCAAGCTCACCCCCTAAAATAACATCATCTATAATATGCATGGTAAGCATAGGAGCCAGCATATCAAGTGAGACACTAAGTAGAAGGGAAATAATCGCAATGATATAGATATGACGATTTTCCCAAATATAGGTTTTCAATTTTTTCCTTTTCATAGATTCCTTTGCCTTTCTTTATTCGTATATACTCTGGGTTATAGGCATGGTTTGCTGATGAACAAACCCTTTTTGCACAAAAAAATGCCACGGTAAAACTACCGTGGCACGATTGTCTTATTTCATTTCAAAAACAACGAAATATCAACCTTCTATAAGCCCAGAGGTAATTCTACATTTTCTCTTTATGCAATTAACTACAACGCCATTTGTTAATACTAAATTAATCATATAAATTTACCTCCTTTTCTTTAAAATTATGTGTTCTAATCAGTTACAATATTTACCATACGCCTATTATTATTCTATGTCAATCATTTTTTTGAATTTTCTTACAACAGTTATGTAGTAATCAGATGCATATTTGCATTCAGATAAGCACTAAGTCACTTAATATTTGGCAATAAGTAGGTTGCGAATTGATACAAAAACAGTTATAATCATGGTGTATTTAGGCTTTTTGTGCCATAGAGGCATAAAGATATACATGAAAAAAGGAGAATGAAAAAATGAGTAAAAAGACTACAGTCCTGATGATTCTTGACGGCTATGGATTAAATGAAAAACGTGAACACAATGCAGTAGCATTGGCAAATACACCTGTTATGGACAGATTAATGAAAGAATATCCTTGTGTGAAAGGTAATGCAAGTGGTATGGCAGTAGGTCTTCCGGATGGTCAGATGGGTAACTCTGAGGTAGGTCACTTAAATATGGGTGCAGGACGTATTGTATATCAGGAGCTCACAAGAATTACAAAGGAAATTCAGGATGGTACTTTCTTTGAAAATCCGGAGCTTTTAAGAGCAGTAAAGAATTGTAAGGAGAAGAACTCAGATTTACATTTATTCGGACTTCTTTCAAGTGGTGGTGTACACAGCCACAATACACATCTTTACGGATTATTAGAGCTTGCAAAGAAAAATGGTCTGGAAAATGTTTATGTACATGCTTTCTTAGATGGACGTGACACACCACCTGCATCAGGTAAGGGCTTTGTAGAAGAATTAGAAGCAGAAATGAAAAAGATTGGCGTAGGTAAGGTTGCATCTGTTATGGGACGTTACTATGCAATGGATAGAGATAATAATTATGACCGTGTACAGAAGGCATATGATGTAATGACAAAGGGAGAAGGCAATACAGCAGCTTCTGCACCGGAAGCAATTCAGGCTTCTTATGACAATGATAAAACAGACGAATTTGTATTACCAACAGCAGTAGTAGAAAATGGTAAGCCTGTAGCAACTATCAAAGACGGAGACTCTGTTGTATTCTTTAACTTCAGACCTGACCGTGCAAGAGAAATTACAAGAAGCTTCTGTGATGATGATTTCAAGGGATTTGACAGAAAGAGATTAGACCTTACTTTCGTATGTTTCTCAGAGTACGATCCAACAATTCCAAATAAAACAGTTGCCTTCAATAAGATTGCAGTGACCAATACCTTTGGTGAGTGGCTTGCAGCAAACAATATGACTCAGGCAAGAATTGCAGAAACAGAAAAGTATGCACATGTTACTTTCTTCTTCAATGGTGGCGTGGAAGAACCAAATAAGGGTGAAGACAGAGTGCTTGTTCCATCTCCAAAGGAAGTTGCTACTTATGATTTAAAGCCTGAAATGAGTGCTTATGCTGTATGCGATAAGTTATGTGAGGCAATTACATCAGGAAAATATGATGTGATTATCATTAACTTTGCTAACCCTGACATGGTTGGACATACAGGTGTTGAAGAAGCAGCTATTAAGGCAGTCGAAGCAGTAGATGAGTGTGTTGGAAAGGCAGTAGATGCGTTACTTTCTGTTGATGGTACAATGTTCATCTGTGCAGACCATGGTAATGCAGAGCAGTTAGTAGACTACGAAACAGGCGCTCCATTTACCGCACATACAACAAATCCTGTTCCATTTATTCTTGTAAACTATGATAAGAACTATACATTAAGAGAGAATGGATGCCTTGCAGATATTGTTCCAACCTTAATTGAGACAATGGGAATGAAGCAGCCGGTAGAAATGACAGGAAAGTCATTATTAATAAAAAAATAAGTATAAGAAGCAAGTATGTGAGTCATTCATCTGTGATGATTCCAAAAAGCGAAACTTTTAAGCGTAGTAGTCTTTGTTGGCTACTACGCTATTTTAATGGAAAAGTGCTCGTCTCTGGTGAAAAAAATCTCTTAATCAAGTTTTTTTAGATAAAAATTTAAAAATATTTTACAATTCGGACAAATATTTAAACAATTCTGAAAAAATGATGATATAATATAGGTGTATAGTTTCTTGGACAATTCGGAAAAGAAAATAAGGAGATGGAGATTTTGGTGGGCATGAGAGTAGGATATATACTTTTAACCTTTACAATTGTATTCGTATGTATGTGGTTTTTCCATGAAAGTACAAGATATAAAGCATATTATAGAACGTCCTTTTTTTCCATTATGGTAATGGCGGCACTCTTATATACCAATAGAGTGTTTCAGTTTCTTTTAGAAAAAGGAGTGATCCAAAGTAATGATGTCTTTCTTACTTTGGAAAGAATGATTTATTATTATCTGATATTTGGGATATTCTGTGCTTATGCTTTCTTTATTTTATGCCTTTTTGACCAATTTCAGTATTATCCAAAATGGAAAATCCTGCTATTTCTGCTTCCTGCAGTTATTATTTCCATAATGGTCATTACTTCACCTTGGACACATTGGATTTTCTATGTAGAAAATGGAGTAACCTATAAAGGAATTTTCTATACATTTGGAGTTTTAGTGGCTATGTATTATGGCATTTTTGGTTCGCTTCATGCATTTCGAAAGAGAAAACTGTTTCCGAAGGTATTTGGAGAATGTGTAGTATTGGTTCTGGTACTGACATTTATACATTATATAAATTATGTGATTACGCAGGATGAGATTTTATTGAGTGTTGCTTTGTTAGTCGGTATCGTCATCTATATGCTTGCCTTAACTACCGTTGATTTCTATAAGGATACTACCACCAATCTTTTTAACAAAGAAGCTTTTGAACAATATGTGAAAAAGGAAATTGGCAAAGGAAACGATAAAACAGTTTATTTGATTAAATTGAAAAATTATGAGTATCTGAAGGAAAACTGTCATGAAATTCCGCTGCAAAGTACGATAAGAGAGTTGGCAGAATGTATTAGAAAATATTCCAAATTGCCGTCAATTTATTATCTTGGTGGAGGTAAATTTACGGTTATTGTGCCAAAACATTCTAAGTTTACAGAGGAAGAGTTTTTAAAGAGATTGCGAGAAAGATTTTGCATTCCTTTTGATGTAAATGGTGCCAGTATTCAACTGACCTTATTTATTGCTATCATGAATTTACAGAATGGCAAAATTAACCGTACGAACTTTACAAAATATTATTTGGCCTGTGATGAAATGAAATATAGGAGCAATGATTTATTGGAAATCATTCATGGTGATAATTTCGGTATAGACCAGCTCCAAAGATATCATCAAGTGGAGGAAGCTATCGAAAGAGCTTTAGTAGAGCACGAATTCAAGGTATTTTATCAACCGATTGTTTCTACAAAAACAAAGAAGATAGTATCAGCTGAAGCATTACTTCGATTAAATGACAGAGTGCTAGGCTTCATTTCGCCGGAAGAGTTTATTCCTATTTCAGAAAGTAATGGAAAAATCATTGAAATCAGTGACTATGTTATAGATAGTGTTTTCCGTTTTATCAAGGAAAATGATTTAGAGAAGCTGGGACTTGATTTTATTGAAGTTAATTTATCCATGATTCAATGCATGGATAAAAAATTGCCGGATAAGTTAAAATTCTTCTTGGAAAAGTATGAAATCAATCCCAAATTTGTAAATCTTGAAATTACAGAGACGGCAACCAATTATGACGAAGAAAGATTGAGACAACAACTTTTTGACATTAAGAAATTAGGCTTTAGTTTTTCTTTGGATGATTATGGCACCGGTTATTCTAATTTAGTCAGAGTATTGGAGTATCCGGTTGATATGATTAAACTGGATAAGAGCATTGTATGGAGCGCTTTTCATGTACAGGATAATTATGTTACTATGAAAAACTTAATCTCTATGTTCCACGATGTAAGAAGAAAAATCGTGGCAGAAGGTGTGGAAAGCGAGGAACAGATGCAGGCGTTGAATGAATTAGGCTGTGATTATCTGCAAGGATATTATTACTCAAAACCTATCGTCGCAGAGGATTTCTTAAGGTTTACGGCAAGATTCAATGCTTAATCAAATAATATAGAAAAAATGTGGTTACAATGGCTGAAATATGGTAAAAATACATAGTACCTATTGAAATGTAGGGTATTTTATGTTACACTCATATTCGTGACGAGTTTGGATAGACATTGACACCCAAGCTTGGATACATGCATAAGGAGGTGTAGAAATGGCAGTTTTAAGAACAGTCCTTACCATTTTATTAATATTAGTGTCTATCGTATTTACAGCGATTGTGTTAATGCAGGAAGGAAAATCTGCTGGACTTGGAGCTATCAGCGGAGCAGCAGAAACTTACTGGGGTAAGAACAAGGGTCGTTCCATGGAGGGCACACTTGTAAAACTTACCAAGGTTTTAGGAATTGCATTTATCCTACTTGCTTTAGTTTTAAATTTGAATTTTTAACGAATGAAAAACACTCTTTCTTGTAAAAGAGTGTTTTTTTGTAACTATTCAGAACCATGCGAATTTATGAAAATCAGTCCGAGTAAGCTTGCTTACATAGGACTGATTTCATAAATTCATATGGCGAGAAGCCATACATGAGCAAAAGGAAAGCTTCGAAGAAGCGATTTTGCGAATGGGTTCTGAATAGTTAAATTATATAATAGGGATATGCGGCAGAAAGGAATTAAGTATGGAACACAAGGAAGCAGACAAGAGAAAAAAAATCATATTGGACCTGATGGAAGAAGAATTCTATGTTCCTATGAAAGAGAAAGAGCTTGCAGTTATGCTGCAGGTTTCCAAAGAGGACAGAGTGGAATTAAATCGTATATTGAATGAACTGCTTGCAGAAGGAAAACTGACCCTGACCAAAAAGGGAAAGTTCATCAAAGCAAAGAAATCCCAGGATCAGCTCATCGGTACCTTTATCAGTCATCCAAAAGGATTTGGATTTGTAGAAATAGAGGGTAGGGAGGATGACCTTTATATTCCTGAAAATGCTGTAAACGGTGCATTTCATAAGGATACAGTAAAGGTAGCATTGCTGTCTACACAAAATGGAAAAAGGCAGGAAGCACAGGTAATAGAAATACTTGCAAGAGGAATGAAGCAGGTTGTAGGTATTTTTGATAAAAGCAATAAAAATTATGGATTCGTGGTTCCTGATAACAGTAAGATAGGAAATGATATTTTTGTACCGGTTGAACGTTCAAAAGGTGCAGTTTCCGGTCATAAGGTAGTGTGTGAAATTACAGATTATGGAAAAAATAACAGAAAGCCAGAGGGTAAAATTGTTGAGATTTTAGGACATGTCAATGACCCGGGTGTGGACATCATGTCGATTGTACGTGGCTATGAGCTGCCTACGGAATTTAGCGAAAAGGTATTACATCAGGCAGAAAATGTGGCACATGACGTATCAGAAGCAGACATGGCAGGCAGACGTGACCTGAGAGAAGTACAGATGGTCACAATCGATGGTGAGGATGCAAAAGACCTGGATGATGCAGTCAGTCTTACAAAAGAGGGCGATGTTTACAAGCTTGGTGTGCATATTGCAGATGTTACAAACTATGTACAGGAAAATTCTGCACTTGACTGGGAAGCAAAAAAACGTGGTACCAGTGTATACTTGGTAGACAGAGTGATTCCCATGCTTCCACATACGCTTTCAAATGGAATTTGTTCTTTAAATGCAGGGGTAGACAGACTTGCTCTAAGCTGTTTAATGACCATTAACAAAAAGGGCGAGGTAGTAGAGCATGATATTTGTGAGTCAGTTATCAGGGTAGACCGCAGAATGTCATATACAAGTGTGAAAAAGATTTTAGAGGACAGGGATGAGGCAGAATGTAAGGAATACGAAGAGTTGGTTCCTATGTTTGAAGAAATGAAGGAGTTGGCAGGTATTTTACGTGAAAAGCGTAGAAAAAGAGGCTCTATTGACTTTGATTTTCCGGAAACAAAAATCATTTTGGACAGACAGGGACATCCTTTGGAAATCAAACCTTATGATAGAAATGTAGCAACAAAAATCATTGAAGATTTTATGCTGATTGCAAATGAAACAGTTGCTCAGCATTTTTACTGGATGGAATTACCCTTTGTATATCGTACCCATGATAATCCGGACCCGGAAAAGATTGCGAAGTTGAGTACCTTTATTCGCAATTTTGGTTATAGTATCAAGAGCAAACAGGAAGAGGTGCATCCGAAAGAGCTTCAGAAATTGTTAGCAAGCATTGAAGACACACCGGAAGAAGCATTGATTAGCAGACTGACATTGCGTAGTATGAAGCAGGCAAAATATACGGTAGAATGTACAGGGCATTTTGGACTTGCCTGTCAGTTTTACTGTCATTTTACTTCTCCGATTAGAAGATATCCGGATTTACAAATCCATCGTATCATTAAGGAGCAGTTACGTGGTAGACTGAATGAGACCAGAATTGCTCATTACAACGATATTTTACCTGATGTAGCAAAGAATGCATCTGAAATGGAGAGACGTGCAGACGAAGCAGAGCGTGAGACGGACAAATTGAAAAAGGTAGAGTATATGGAGGAACGCATTGGAGAAATTTATGAAGGTGTTATTTCTTCTATTACAGCCTGGGGTGTCTATGTGGAATTACCAAATACGATTGAAGGTATGATTCATGTGTCAATGCTTCCCGGAGATTACTTCTATTATGATGAAGAGGCTTACGAAATGGTAGGACAAGCAACCGGTCGAAAATATAAGCTGGGTGAAACTATCAAGGTAAAAGTAAATGCAACAGACAAGATTTCAAGAACAATTGATTTTGTCATCCCTGAGGATTGGGAATTAGAAGAGGAAATTGATGATAAATCTGCGAAAGCAGATAGATGAGATAAGAAGGAAAATCTATTATGGCAAAAGAAACAATGAAGCTGGTAGCAAATAATAAAAAGGCATACCATGATTATTTTATAGAGGATAAAATTGAGTGTGGTATTGCATTACATGGTACAGAGGTAAAATCCTTGCGTATGGGAAAATGCAGTATCAAGGAGTCCTTTATCCGTATTGAAAATGGAGAAGTGTTTGCCTATGGCATGCATATTTCTCCTTATGAAAAAGGAAACATTTTTAATAAAGACCCGTTACGTGTAAAGAAACTGTTGCTTCATAAATATGAAATCAACAAGCTGCTTGGAAAAATCAAAGAAAAAGGATATACTTTAGTACCATTACAGGTTTATTTTAAAGATGGAAAGGCAAAGCTTGAAATTGGACTTGCAAGAGGTAAGAAGCTCTATGATAAGCGTGATGACATTGCCAAAAAAGACGCAAGGCGTGAGACAGAGCGAGAGTTCAAGGTTAAGAATTTGTATTAAAGAAATGGAGAACTATAGATAATGGAAAAACCAAAATGGCAGCAGAAGAACTTTAAGAAAAAGCCTCAAAAACCTACCGGTGTCGTACGAGGTAATAAAATCAAAGTACAGAATGTAAAAACCAAAGAAAAAATTGAAATGAAAATTTCAGATAACAAGAATCCTTTTATTGGAAAAGAATTGCATGATCTTGTAAAAATAAAGGGCGAGGACTATAAAATCGTTGGAATCTACTTTGATAGTAATAAGTAACTGTAAAAAAATGTTGACATAGTAAATGTACTTGCCTATAATATGATATACATCTTATTTCTTTATGGGCTAGTAAAGGTTTCGACAGGGAATTTGAAGATGGAGAAGCAAGTCGCAGGCATGCGTTAATTCCAAAATTAAAATTAAACGCTGAAGATAATTTAGCATACGCTGCCTAATGGCAGTTGTCTGACTTAGTGCACCTACACATTAAGAACCAGGCATCGACTATGTAGGAAACGACACATACTAAGCTTTGCGTATGTGGGCGTATTATGAAGCTACTGACCATGCAGGGGTGTTCATTCTCCTGTTTGGAAGGGAACAGAGCTGCAGAAGCTCGCAATAATGAACTAAGCTTGTAGAAGTACATGGGATAGTTTTTTGGACACGGGTTCGACTCCCGTCTGGTCCACTAAAAGCGGAGGAAACGAACGGTTCTCCAACCGCACAAATAGCTAACGATGCTTGTGATATACAGGCATCGTTTTTAGTTAAAAAACCACTTTTAAGGGCAATGTCATTTAGTTAAGGGGTACATGTGTGGTAATGGCAAAAATACTGGTGATTTATTAGAGACTACACCGGAAAAAGGTTATTTCAATTTTCTCGGTGTTAAAATATGGCTTTTTTCGGGTTGTTAACACCGGGATTTACAAAATGTGAAGAAATTGTTGTTAATTTTTTTTATATTTAAAGAAAAAAGCACTGATAAACGTTGTAGAAAGCATTCTCGGGGTAATTCTTAAGAGGGTAACCCCGATATAGTTAGATTTGAGCTATTTCGGTGTCAAATGTTCAGAAGAGTAGCACTGATAAGCGAGACCTTTGATGATTTAAGACAGATGCTGCGGGAGGAATAGGATTTTGAAATATAAGGTTATTCGCACGGAAACCGCAGATATAGAAAAAACAGGCTGTTAAGTCTGTAAAGAGACAGCAAAATAAAAAAACTGCCACTTCAAAATATGGAAGCAGCAGTTTTTTTATTGTATGTTGTTATTTATGTGATTACTGTGCTTTTCTTCTGGTTTCCAGAGTAGCAACGTTATTGTCAACAACGTTTTTACTTAATGGATAAATGAAGATGAGAACGAGTCCACAAGCAAGGTAAATTACGCCAGGGAAAAAGGTTGCTAAATCATAGATACCGTTTGCAACAGCTTCAGTCTGACCAGCAGCAAGTTCATTATAGCCAATCCAGCTAAGTGCCCATCCTGAAAGACCACCGGCGATAGCCTGACCGATTTTACGAGAGAAAGAGTAGATACCATAAACAGTACCATCATCTCTGGTTCCATTCTTTACTTCTAGATCATCAATAACGTCAGTAACTAATGCGTAACACTGCATAGTAAAGAAATACATACCTAACATTGCGATAAAGATTAATGCTACAAAGAGCCATACATTCTTGATTTTTAAGAAGCCAAGAAGGATATAGGCAATACCGGAGAATAACATACCGACAGCACCGCATTCTTTTTTGCCAAATTTCATTGCAAGCTTAGTAGAAAGGGCTGCTAATATAAACATAGCAGGCAATGTAAGCATTGAGTAGACAGAGAGCGCGGCAGTGTTTCTAAAATAGTCTGCAAATAAGTAGGTATTGATACCCTGTGTCATTAAGGAGGCAAGAATCATTAATAACGCAGATAGAATAACACCAATCATGGAACGATTTGTTACAATCGCTTTCAAAGCTTTTTTTGTAGTACCCTTTTCCTGCTTTTTAGGTGCTGTTTCCACACGCTCTGTTGTGAGGAAGTAGCAGAGTAAGTAGCAGATGACCGCACATACAGAGAATACTCCGGAAATCATGCTGAAACGTGTGCTGCTTACGACCTGATTTCCTAAAGCATCAGTCTTATATATAATAAGTGGTGCGACAACACCGATAAAAATACCGGCAATACTGCTACCCATGGAACGGAAAACAGAAAGCGAACTTCTGTCTTTTGGCTCTGCAGAAATGACAGAAGCCATAGAACCATAAGGAATATTGATTGAGGTATAAAATACAGAACCCCAAAGAATATAGGTAATGAACATATACGCAATTTTTACACCCATAGAGGCATCAACCAGGAAGGATTGATACATCATAAAAGAAGCAAGGGCAACAAAGCCACACATTCTTAAAATCCATGGACGAATACGACCGTTTTTACCTGGTTTACTATTGTCAATGACACGTCCCATACCGATATCAGTAAAGGCATCAATACATCTTGCAACTAAGAACATGGTTCCTACAATAGAAGCAGATACTCCCATAATCTTTGTATAAAATACTAACACATAACAGCTGGCGAAAATAAAGGTAAAATCATTTCCTAAATCGCCAAGAAGATAACCGAGTTTATCACGAAATCCAAATGGACGTACTTTCTTTTCACTCATACTACTAAAATCCTCATTTCTTATTATTAATTCTCACACTTTTTATTACGCAGGATTATTTCTTTATTTGATTTAACTGCTTATTTAAGGTAATAATCTGGTCTTTGGTAATAATAGGACCTCCCATTGTACCTGCCATGGACAAGATACGTTTTACTGTGAAGCCTGACATCATTTTCATAAGACCTTCACTTTGTTCTGGTTTGATATCCATTCCACCGGGATTAGAAGGCATCATTTGTTTCATCAATCCTCCAAAGAAAGCCTGTCCTTGTGGATTTGCCATGATGTCGGCAATCGTATCATTGATATTAAAATATCCGTCAGGTGTTTCAATATCGAACCAGTTCAGAACTTCACCACCAATGGTGTCGTTTAAAATATAGGAAGGATTCGGCTCATCAACCTTGATAATGGTGCTCATATCACTGCATTGTCCTGCAACAGCCTTTAAGGTTGTTCTTCCGGTATTTGGCACTTCAAAGTAGAAGAAGTGTACATCGCTTGTTTGTTTTCCAAGTGAAATACCGTTTGCAAAAAGTTCAACCTCCGGAAGGTTAGAATAAACCGTAACTTTTGTAACATCTTCAACACGGTCTACATAGCGTTTTCCGCAGATATGGACAAATGGTTCATCAGAAAGCCAGGCCTTATAAGCGTAGAAAGCATCCTTTTTGTATTTACGGTCAAAGGTAACAAGTCCCTTATGGTTCATTCCATCCTCGCCGCCTTCGGCTCTTGCATCTGCAGCAAAGTCAAACATATTCCAAACATGTGTAGCCCATAAATACTTTCTGGTAAAGAGCTGCTTAATCAATTCCTCATGATAGTAAGCCTGATATTCTTCGGAATAATCCCCCTGCTTTGGATTACTGTTATGCCAGTTCAAGGCTTCGCAGCCGTACTCGGACATACCGACCGGTTCATTCGGATATTTTGCATGGAAATCATCAAGCCAGGGACCATTCATGGAAGTATCTCCGCCGTACCATCCAAAATAATGATTCCAAGAGCGCGTATCAGGAATTCTGACATATGGGTCATTTATGTCACACATGGATACAATGGCCATAGTAGTTGGTCTGGTCTTGTCCATGTCATGACACATATCATTTAAAATACGATGATTTTCGATTAAGTCAGCATCAGATTTTCCACCCATGGTAATCTCATTGGAAAGTCCCCAAACAACAATAGAAGGGTGGTTATAGTTCTGAACAATCAATTCCTTCATCTGTGAAATTGTGTTTTCACGTCCGTTTGGCATATGGGAAGAAATATATGGAATTTCTGCCCAAATACATAAACCACGTTCATCACATAAATCATAGAAGAATTGGTCATGCTGATAATGTGCAAGTCGAATGGTGGTAGCACCTAATTCACAAATTAAGTTCATATCTTCAATATGATCCTCATGAGAAAGTGCATTTCCGACAACCGGTCTGTCCTGATGGCGGGAAACACCACGAAGAGGATATTCCTCACCGTTTAAAATAAATCCTCTTTGTGCATCAATCACAAAGCTTCTGATACCGAAACGAATAGTTCTTTCATCCAAAACAGTGTCATTTTCTAAAAGCTTTACCTCTGTGATGTATAAATGAGGATCTTTACGACCATGCCAGAGATGTGGATTTTCGATTTCAAAAACTGCCTTTGTTTCAGAAGCATCCTGCTCCTTAGAAGCAATGACATTACCGTCATTGATGATGGAAACAGAAAGCTTTTGTCCGGCTTTTATACCTGTTAAAAAGGCCTCTACAGTGACAGTTGCTTTTGTTCCTTCCACAATTGGAGTAACAGCAACACCCGGTGTTCCGTAGTAGTCCAGATTAAAACGGGATGTGCCTGTACCGATTAGGGTAACATCTCTGTATAATCCGCCATAGAAAGTAAAGTCGGCATTCTGTGGGTATACAGTTTCATTTTTGCTATTGTCTACAGCAACAACAATTTCATTTTCTTCTAAAAGCTCTGCAGTCAGATTGACTCTCCAGGTAGAGTAACCTCCATCGTGATGAGCTAATTTTTTACCGTTTACATAAAGGTCTGCTGATGAGTTGGCACCTTCAAACTGAATATAGATTTCTTCGCCGTCAGGCAAATCAGCTTTTGATAAGTTTTTTGCATAGTAACAGGTTCCACGATAGTAATCATTACCACCGTCCTGTCCGTCAATGCCATTCCAGGTATGAGGCAGATTTAAAATCTCCCATTCACCAGTTTCAGTTATTGATGAATTACCAATTACGTTAATATCAGATTTAGTAAATTTCCAATCTGTATTCCATACTTTTTTCGCAGCCATAGGTTACCTCCTTGATTCCTTTGATGGTGTCAGTATAACAGCCGATGGTAGAATGTACTTGTTAATTTTTTGTTGTACTTGTAAAATTTTTGTGCTATTTTAATAACAAGAGAAAAAAGAACAAGTGAGGATAGCTATGGAAGAAAAACGGATGGAAATTAAGGAGTTTTTCCCACTCATTCAGCAAAATATCAGAGATGCTTATAATGCAGACTGTTTTTTACTTGAGGCTCCCTTTAGGGATTTGACCATCATAGACAGAGGGTTTCGTAAAATGGTATGGGGGCAATACAATACAGATACAAAGCATTTTTTTCAGCAGGAAAGAGACAGGATTATTGTGGTAAAGAGTACATTGCGTTTTGTAAATGTGTTGGCAATGTTTGCCTCGGATGGTGATTATGATAAAATCATAACGATTGGACCTTTTCGTGAGGAAGAGGTGACTTCAGCTTTTATGAATGATGTGATGCAAGAGAATAACTTAATGTTGAAAAACATTGATATGCTGCAAAATTTCTATACTTCCATTCCACAAGTACAGGCAGAAAGTGTTGTGGTGACTTTTAGACATTTACTGGAATTTTTCCAGCCTCATTTTCATAATATACAACCGGATTATCTTCTCTTTTCGGAAACGGAAAATAAAATAGACCTGGATGTCACTATGCTTGGACAATATACGGCAGAGCATGCAGAAGAGCATGTAAAGGCGCTTAAGGCATTGTTGGAAACAGTGCCAAACGGTAATGTATCTGAAGCATTTGATAAATATAAGAACTTTGCCGAAGTGATAATGGTAGACAATATATACTCTGTTTTGGCACTGCAAAAGATGCTTTCCACATTGAATGTGCTATTATCAGTAGAGCTTTCGAGAAAATATGTACATCCCTATTACTGTATGCAGGTATACCAAGGTATGGAAGATATGATAAGACATTGCAGCTCCGTGAATGCCTGTAAGAGAATTCCTTACGATATGTTGCATAAATACTGTTTATTAATAAAAAACCATCATCATGAAGAATATTCCTATCTCATCAAAAAGGTGGTTGATTATATTACCCTGCATTTAGATGAAAACCTGACTTTGGCAGCATTGGCAGAGCGTTTTGAAAAAAATCCATCTTATTTGTCAAAGCAGTTTCATGAGGAAACAGGGATTCCGCTAACTAATTTTGTACAGAGCGAGCGTATTCGTATGGCAGTCAGATTATTTAATACGACACAGATGTCAGTTTCTGATGTGGCATTACAGGTGGGAATTTCTGATTTTGGTTATTTCTCTAAGCAATTTAAAAAACAAATCGGAGTATCACCTAGAGAATACTGCATGAAAATACGAGTGAAGAATTGAATTAGTTTTTTGTATGAATAAATTGAAAAAATGTATTAGAAAAGTATAGAAAAAATGTGGTAACATTAACATAAGCAGGAAGAAAGGGAAGATGCTTATGTTGAAATATTTGAAAAAATACTGGTTTTTTGCTATACTTGCACCTTTGTTTATGCTTGGGGAAGCAGGTATGGACTTAGTACAGCCACGTCTTATGAGCACGATTGTGGACGAAGGTGTGCTGGGACTTTCAAACAATCATGTTGGAGATTTATCCATCGTCATACGTACCGGTCTGGAAATGATTTTGCTTGTTACATTTGGTGGGTTTTGTGGTGTAATGTCAGGTGTATTTGCAAATTTATGCGGACAGAATTTTGGAAATGATATCAGAAAAGATGCGTTCTCTAAAATTATGCACCTGTCATTTGAACAGACAGACCGGTTTACAACAGGTTCGCTGATTACGAGAGTAACCAATGATATTACACAGCTTCAAAATTTTGTGATGCAGTGTATTCGTGGTTTTGTGCGAACCTTTATTTTATTTGGAGGGGGCATTTTTTGTATGCTTTCTCTTAATTTGAGCTTTGGAGTAGTGATTGCCTGTGCATTGCCATTAGTAATGTTTACTGTGATTTTTTTCTTGAGAAAGGCAAATGATGAGTTGGTATCTACCCAACTTGATGTGTTGCTGCTGTTATCTTATATGACACCAATTATGAATATTGTATTGAATGTTTCTGTGGTTGCCATCATTAAGGTGGGAGCAATAGAAGTGCAGGCAGGTGCAATTACACCGGGAAATGTGATGGCAGCGATTACGTATACTTCACAGATTTTAAATGCAGTTATGCGAATGTCTATGATTTTCCAAACAGTTTCAAGAGGTGTGGCAAGCGGAAAACGTATTCAGGAAATTTTGGATTGTACGCCGGCTATTGAGGATGCGGTTGAAAGTAAAACACCGGAGAAAACCAATGGAAAAATTGAATTCCGTCATGTGTCCTTTTGGTATCCGGGCATGCAGAACAGCAAGGTGCTGGATGATATCAATCTGACAATACATCCGGGTGAAACCTTTGCGATTCTTGGTGCAACAGGATGTGGAAAAACGACACTTGTAAATTTGATTCCACGTTTTTATGATGTGACAGAGGGAGCAGTATTGGTTGATGCCATAGATGTCAGAGATTATAAACTGCAGGAACTTCGGGATAAAATAGCAATTGCATTACAGAAAAGCGAAATGTTCCATGCTACCATTTATGAATATCATAAATAATATCAGCTTTGTTATTATTGCAGCCTTTGGAGGATATTTTGCAATCAAAGGTGTTATTTCCATTGGTGTAATATCAGCTTTTATTGTGTATGCAAAACAGTTTGGCAGACCAATTGACGAAATGGCACAGATTTATGGACAAATTCAGACAGCCATAGCTGGAGCAGAGCGTGTGTTTGCGGTAATGGATGAGCCATTAGAAGACAAGTCCGGCAGTGAAAATATGGAACAATCAGAAGGAACTATTATCTTTGACCATGTAAACTTTTCCTATGAACCGGGAAAACAGGTGCTTTATGATTTCTGCTTAGAGGTGAAAAATGGTCATAAAATTGCATTGGTAGGTTCTACAGGAAGTGGAAAAACAACAGTTGTTAATTTACTAATGAGATTTTATGATGTAGACAGTGGCAGTATTTTGATTGATGGTACGAATATCAAAAATATTGCATGTGATGCTCTTCGCAGAAATACAGCAATTGTTTTACAGGATACGGTGTTGTTTACAGACACTGTAGAAAATAATCTTCGTTATTCTAAGGAAAATGCGACGCAAGAAGAAATAGAAGAGGCGATGAAGCGAAGTAATTGTTATCACATGGTCAGACATTTGTCTAAGGGGTTACAGACAGTGTTAAGTGGAGCAGGACAAAATCTTTCTCAGGGACAAAGACAGTTGCTTTCCATAGCAAGAGCTTTCCTTGCAAAACAGGGAATATATTATCAGTTGTATATGACGCAGTTTGCCGGAAATGCAACGTAAACAGCAGAAAAAAGTAGCATAAGGGAAGCAAAATAAAAAGCCTGACTACTGTTATCAGTCAGGCTTTTTGTATGAGGAAATGTTATATCACAAAAAATAGTTATTTACTTTTTTTGAAAAATTTTTTTGCAACCTTATGGAGACTGCCAAGGAAATCTTCACAATTGTAATATTTTTCCAGTTTCATCCATGATGGAAGCTCGTTTGTAGCGTCCATATTTGTAAAATAATACTCATTCATACTCATCAACATAATAAACGCTCCTTTCATCTCTAACAAAATTTATCTATTTTGCTGAACTTTTCTTCTTCTTTATGTCTTTATTTTAGCAGATTTATGGGTATAGTCTATATGATGTAATACCAATATTTTTTCATGTTTTTGTGCTGATAGCACAACTTTATCCTTTTAAAGTGATGAAAAAGTTGGTATAATAAAGGAAAATAAGAAAGAAAATGTGCAATTCATATAAAAACGGAGGAAAAATATGTCATTTATCTTGGAAGATGCATTTGAGGAAACAAAGAAACAGTATCAGTTGAAGCTTCTGGCTGGGAAAAAGGGACTGATAAAGCCGGTAAGTTGGGTGTATCAGCTAGAGGAGACGACTATTATCAGCCATTTCTGGGGGGAAGAGCTTGCTGTGACTATGGGACTTGGATTTCAAACAAAAGAAGCCTTAATTGCGTTGATTGATAAGCTGATTGCCTATAATGCGTCAGGACTCTTTATTAATGTGGGACCTTATCTTAGTAAAATAGATGAAGAGGTGATTGAATATTGCGAAGAACATGATTTTCCATTGGTGACGATTCCATGGGAAATCATTTTGGCGGATTTTATTAAGGACTATTGTATCAGAGTTTTTAGACAGGAAAATGATGAAAGAGAGTTGATAAAAGCATTTATTACAGCTATAGAGACACCCGGTATGCAAGAAGTGTATCAGCCTGTATTAAATAGAAATTTCAATTTGCAGGGCAGCTTTCAGGTCGCCATTTTAACTCCCTTAAAATCAGATACGATGGAAGCCATGCAGAGAAGACGTTTGCTATTTCAACTAAAAAAGGCATTTGAAGAGCTTGCGAACCAATATATTGTTTTTTGGTATGAGGAAAGTTTTGCTCTGATAGTGAATGATTTAGAAGAAAAAATACTGATAAAGCTGTTGGAACGTATGGAAGCTTTGACGAAAATATCAGATATTCATAACAAAGTACATATGGGCTATGGAACACCGGTGCATGGTATCACAGAGCTGTGTCATGCGTATAAACGTGCACAGGCGGCATTGCATATGGCAGAATTAAGGGATAAACAGTTGTGCAGCTTTCGGGATATGGGAGTATATCAGTTACTGTTTTCAGTAGAAGATAAGGATATCTTGTGCGAAATGTATGAAGAAACATTGGCACCTTTAAAAAAGTATGATGAAGAGCATCATACAACTTATGAAGAGGTTTTGTATGAATATTTGAAGTATAATGGTAGTATCCAGGCAATAGCAGAAGCAACCTATACACATAGGAATACCGTGTTATATCGCATAAAGAAGGTAAAGGAGATTTTGGGACAGGAGCTGGAAAGCACACAGGAGCGTTTTCCCTATCAGGTTGCATTTTATATTCGTGATATGCTGTAACTGCCTGCCTTAACTTTTCAAACAGAGAGAAATAAGGTATAATAAACATGAAAATAATAAGGAATGGAAATTGACTATGACAATAAAAAAGGGTTTTAAGATTGTTGGATTGATATTATTTATTGTTGTACTTGCGTTTGTCGGATACGTGATTTATTTATATGCGACCTATTACAGAATTGAAGATGGGGAAGAACTGGAAATTTCACAGGCAGATACAGCAAAAGTATTGCAAACCGGAGAGGAGATTTCCTTACTGGCGTATAACGTAGGATTTGGTGCTTATTCTGCAGATTATAGCTTTTTTATGGATGGTGGAAAATATTCACGTGCTTATAGCAAAGAGGCAGTGAAGAAAAACATCGGACAGGATATTACAGTTTTACAGGAGTACGACCCTGATATTATCCTTTTACAAGAGGTAGATAAATATTCTACCAGAAGCCATCATGTAGATGAAGTAGCTCTATTCCGGCAGGCATTGCCGGAGTATAGCACCAATTTTGCACTTAATTATCATTCGGCATATTTGCTTTATCCGTTTTTAGAGCCACATGGTGCATCTAATTCAGGAATACTTACGATGTCAAAATATCAAATGACATCAGCACTCCGTAGAAGTCTGCCGATTAGCGAGAGTGTTTTTAAATTTTTGGATTTGGACAGATGCTATGTGATTACAAGAATACCTGCAAGCAATGGGAAGGAATTGGTGATTTTCAATGTACATCTATCTGCTTATACAGTAGAGGATGATCTTGTAAGCAGACAGATAGCTATGCTGGCAGAGGATATGGAAAAGGAATATACAGCAGGTAACTACATAATCTGTGGCGGAGATTTTAATCAGGATATGTTGGGTAATTCTGCTAAGATTTTTGGAACGGAAACAGTTTCTCAAAGCTGGGCAGTTCCGTTTCCTACAGAAAAGCTGCCGGAGGGAATCAAAGTGATGACGGAGTATATGACGGAGGAAGAAATATATGAGCTTGTACCATCCTGCAGAAATGCAGATAGTCCTTATATAGAAAACGAAAGCTTTGTGACTTTTGTAGATGGCTTTTTGATTTCAGATAATGTAGCTTTTGAATCTTTTGAAACAATCGATACAGGATTTTCAACTTCAGACCACAATCCTATCCTTTTAAAGGTAGTCTTGCAGGAAGAATAGAAAAGAAAGAAAAAACGCTTGGTGTAACCAAGCGTTTTTGTGTAAAAGGGGAATTTTTCCGGAATTCCGCTAATTAGCAAACTCTTTCGAGTACTTGAAATTATAGCACGGTTTCCACACTATGTAAATGGGAAAGTAACATTTTATTCGTGGATTTTATTGACAATAAGTGTCATTATTTGCAACCAATATTGACATGCATATATGAAAAGAAGTACAATATTATACAAACGTTGAAATAGACAGTATATAAAGAGAAGGAGGAAAACCATGGGAGAAGAGAAAAGCAGAGAAATAGAGGTGTGTATCCAATATAGAGACCAGGAAGGCTATATGGATAGAATCGTAGAGCGTATTAAAAATGATTACTTTTCGAGGGGAAACACACAAAATATTGAAAGGATGCAAATCTATTTGAAACCGGAAGAAAGTACAGCCTATTA
>CAMBAN010000041.1 GCA_945864145.1 uncultured Lachnospiraceae bacterium
TTCTTCGATTGTCGATATCTCCGGAGCGCATAATAAATTCCACCAGTTGTCTGACTGAAACTCTAATCTCCATACGCAGTCCTACCTTTTTCCTTTTACTCTTATGTTAACATATTTTAGGATATACAAAAAGGCTGTAGCATCCAAGAATACTACAGCCTTCCTTTCGTTCCAAGATTAATATGCAACTGCGAGCTGATCTACATAGTTTTCAAACTCACGATTATCTCCCGCATACTTCAATGTCAAAATGGAATTAAAATCTAATCCCATAACTCCTAAAAATGATTTTGCATCTATAATAAAGTGATTATAGAAAATATCAATATCAAAATCACATTTGGAAGCAACGTCAACAAAGTCCTTTACTTCATCTGGTCTCATTTTAATTTTACGCTCTTTCATGTACTACCTCACCTACTACAATATCGTTTTGGGGAAAACGATATTGAAAACTAACTACTTTTAATATCTTCACTTATTATACACATTTCTTTTTAGTTGTAAACAGTTTCTTGCATTTTAGGAAACTTTCATTGTTTTTCACGTTTCCCCACTTCTTTTCTTGTGCAATTTCATGAAATAATTTCGTAACAATTGCCTAATATTTAGATTGGAATTCTGTCATATATCCACGAAAGCGCAACGGAAGCATATTTCTTTGCAGATTTTCATTGGTCCTTTCCCGAATAGCTATAGACTCACAAAAATGACAAAACAGCTCAGCATAACACTGCTCATCCTTGGAAAAAACAAGCTCTTCCTCCTGAAAAGAATCACTTTGCACCAGATACCACTCTTTCTGTTTTTGATGCACTCCAAATACCTGATGCTTTTCATCATAAATCATAAAATTCTCTGAAGGAAGTCTGTCTGCAAAATGAGCCATTAAAAAGGGAAGTATCTGATTTTTAGGTCCTGTTTTTGCATATAAAATTCCCTGCTCCAGCTCATGAAAACGTAAAAATCCTCTGAGATGCATCAACTCATTATTTGCATTTCTCTGATAAGTAAATGCTTTTAGAATGTAATCATTTTGCAGTCCCGCAAACATATTTCTATCCTTAGTCTGTAGTGCTCTTACTACCGTATGATAGACTGCGTCTGCCTTATCCTGTCCGTCGGATACCATTGCCAGGCAAAGGTCATAATAATTTTCTTCACTAAGCTTCTCAACCAGTGTCCGAATGACTTTGTGGCTTTTTTCCAAATCTGTTTTTATATGGATATCATGCATACACAGTCTCTGCTGCACCATCTCACCAGCATACAAATGTATCCGGTCATGGCTTTCCACTCCTTCCTCTTTCTTTATCTGATATGCTTCATAAATTCCCGTAAGGATACCATCTATACTATCCTCGCACAATAAGGTATATTCTTCCATATTTACACAACCCTTTGCAAAATTTCTTTCTGACCGCCAAATAATTCCGCAGTCTCTACTTTGTCATCAAATAAGGTCAATTGCTTATAAGTCATCGTATCTTTTTGGAAAGGCAGCTTTTCCGGTAAAGCCAGTAGATTTCTTGTAATATAATCTTCTTCCATTTTTGTGTGATACATCATTTTCCCATTACAAGTAATAAAATAAAGTGCTCGCTTTAACACCACCCCGATTTTCTTCAAATCCTCAAATCTCAGGTTTCCCGTTCTCCGTGCGCCACAAATCCTTTGAGCACTTTTCACACCTATCCCTGGTACTCGAAGAAGGGTATGATAATCTGCTCTGTTTATTTCCACAGGGAACTGTTCCAAATGCTGTAGTGCCCAGTCACACTTAGGGTCTAATAATACATTAAAATTAGGTCTTTTTTCCGTTAGCAATTCCTCTGCCTTAAACTGATAAAATCGTAACAGCCAATCCGCCTGATACAATCTATGCTCTCGTAAAAGTGGCGTTCCTGTATGCAATGCCGGTAAGTCCTTATCTGCATTAATACTAACGTATGCGGAATAAAATACTCTCTTTAGATTAAATTTGTCATATAAGCCCTGTGCCACAGACATAATCTGGTAATCGCTCTCCGGTGTTGCTCCTATTATCATCTGCGTAGACTGACCTGATGGAACAAAGCTCGGTGCATTTTTATATTGTACGATTTCCTGCTTACCCTGGATAATTCCATTTTGTATCTGCCTCATGGGAGCTAAAATATTCTTCCTGTGCTTATTAGGAGCCAAAAGCTTTAAACCGTCTGCTGTAGGCAGCTCTAAATTAACACTCATCCTGTCAACATAAAAACCTGTTTTTTGAATGATATCAGGGTCTGCACCAGGAATCCCTTTCACGTGAATGTATCCCTGAAAATGATAAAAGGTACGCAGTAAAAATACCACTTGAAAAATCAATTCCATTGTATAGGTAGGGTTCTCAATAATACCTGAGCTTAAAAACAATCCCTCAATATAATTTCTTTTGTAAAAATTCATCGTAAGCTCACATACCTCCCTGGGTGTAAAGGTAGCTCTTGGGACATCATTACTCTTTCTGTTCAGGCAATACTTACAATCAAAGATGCACTCATTGGAAAGCAAAATCTTCAGTAAGGAAATGCATCTGCCGTCTGCCGCAAAGCTATGACAGATTCCACCCTTGATACAGTTGCCCATATCCTTGCCATTTCCTTTTCTGTCCACACCGGAGCTTGTACATGCTACATCATATTTTGCCGCATCCGATAAAATTTCCAATTTTTCCATCACTGTTTTCATTTCCATACCAATCCCCATTCCGTCGCCAAACGGCGGCACAAATAGCATGTTTTTTCTTTTCACATCATCTTTACAGAACATTTGTTTTGCATTATAATATCATACATACGTTCGAAAATCAATACCCTGCCGAACACATTTTCTCTTTTTTTTAGTAAACACTATGTCTGAATAGAAAAGGACAATAATTGGCTCAATTTATAAGATTTTTTGTCTTTTTTATGTGCTAAGTTTTGTATATAATTGAATAATCAAGTATTTTTCAAACAAAGAGGAGAAAAATTATGACTGCTTTTCAATGGTTCTATTCTTTCCTGAAAAAGCACAACAAAAAAATGTTTCTTGGTCTGGTCATGTGCACCGTCATATCAGTTTTAGCAATCGTAAAACCGATTGTATCCGGTCTGATTGTGGACGATGTCATCACCGCTGGTATGTATGAAAAACTGCCCATGCTGATTGCACTTTTGATACTGATTACCGTGCTTCGTGGTCTTTTACGCTACCAGTCCCAGGTTATTTTTGAGACCTGTTCTCAGGATGTGCTTTATTCCATGCGCGATAAGGTATATCGCAAACTGCTGCAGGAGGACTTTTCTTTCTATAACAAGAAGCGTACTGGTGACCTTTTGAGCAGACAGACAGGCGACATGGACGCCATCAGACATTTCGTAGCATTTGTTATTTATCAGGTCTATGAAATGATTTTCATTTTCTTTTTTGCTTTAATCATGATTTACACCGTATCCTGGCAGCTTGCACTATGTATGACGATTATTCTGCCCTTTGCAGCAGCCGTTACTTACAGTCAGACGAAAACAGGACGCCCACGTTTCCAGCATATTCGCGAACAATTTTCGTCCTTAAACACCTTTGTGCAGGAAAATATCAGTGGTAATCGTGTGGTAAAAGCATTTTCAAAAGAAGATTATGAAATTGAAAAATTTAATAAGGAAAATGATGCTTACAGAGATGCTGAGCTTTCAGCCGCCGACATATGGACCAAATATGTCCCTATGTTTGAGTTTCTTTCCAACATGCTTACCATTATTTTGATGCTTGTGGGCAGTATTATGGTTATTAGGGGAAATATGACTCTTGGAAACTATGTCACTGTCAACGGCTATTTATGGATGCTGACTAATCCGCTTAGACAGATTGGCTGGCGTATTAATGATATCCAGCGTTTTACAACCTCTGTGGAAAAAATCTACACTACTTACAGCGAAGAGCCTGATGTGAAACAGCCAAAACACGGCTATGTGAAGAAACGTCTTGAAGGCGATGTAGCCTTTAAAAACGTTTCCTACAGTGCTGATGATGAAGATATCATCCGTAATGTGAGCTTCCACGTAAAGAGCGGTCAGACTGTCGGTATTTTAGGTTCTACCGGTTCCGGAAAGTCTACCATTATGAACCTGTTATGTCGTTTTTACGATGTCACAAGCGGCGAAGTATTGGTAGATGGAAAAAATGTCAAGGATATGGATTTATATAACCTTCGTCAAAATATCGGAATGGCAATGCAGGATGTCTTTCTTTTTTCAGATACCGTAGAAGGAAACATTGCGTACAGTAAGCCTGATTGTCCTTTTGAAGAAGTCCAAAAGGCTGCCATTATGGCTGATGCAGATTCTTTTATCCGGTCAATGCCTGATGGTTATGACACGATTGTCGGTGAACGTGGTGTCGGTCTTTCCGGTGGACAGAAGCAACGTATTTCTTTGGCAAGAGCCCTGCTTAAGGAACCTTCTATTTTGATTTTGGATGATACTACCTCTGCTGTTGATATGGAAACAGAAAGCTATATCCAAAAGCAGTTAAACGCCATTGACCACAAGTGCACCATTTTTATTGTTGCTTACCGTATTTCTTCTATTAAAGATGCTGATTTGATTTTGGTTTTGAATAATGGTGAAATTGTAGAGCAAGGTACACATGATGAGCTTTTAGCAAACAACGGATACTATGCAACTGTATTCCGCCATCAATACGGTGAATACGAGAAATACATCAAAAAAGGAGGGGATAAGCATGGCAAGAAATAAATATGATATGGATGAAGTCATGGAAACAAAATTTGACATCAACCAGCTAAAACGTCTTTTTACTTATGTAAAACCGTATAGCAGGCAACTTGCTTTTGCATTGTTTTTGATGTTATCTTCCTCTGCTTTAACGATGCTTTTCCCTACTTTTATCATGACTATCATGGATACTCATATTCCCAACGGAGATATTGCATCGATTGTACGATTGACTATTATTTCATTGATTATCATCCTGTATACCTGCATTTGCATCAGGTTGAAAATCAAAATCACCAGCCGCATCGGACAAAATATCGTCCATCAGCTCCGTTCTGATATTTTTGTCCACTTACAGGAGCTGCCTTTTTCATACTATGATGATAGACCTCATGGCAAAATACAGGTGCGAGTTGTCAACTACGTAAACAGCCTTAGTGACCTGCTTTCTAATGGTATCATTAATACCATTACTGATATGTGCAACCTGATTTTCATTTTGATTTTCATGTTTGCCATTCATGTGAGACTAACACTGATTTGCATGTGTGGACTTCCTGTTTTAATGGTTGTCATTATTGCAGTAAAAAAGAGACAACGTCGTGCCTGGCAGATACAAAGCAACAAGCAGTCCAATCTGACTGCTTATATTGCAGAAAGCATTAACGGCATCCGTGTGACGCAGTCCTTTGTACGGGAAAAGGAAAATACTTCTATTTTTAACCATTTAAGCAGGAGCTATCGTGATGCCTGGATGCGTGCCGTAAAATATAACTTTATCATGTGGCCTTGCATCGACAGTATTTCCACCGTTACTACCGCTTTCATTTACGTGATAGGTATTCAGTGGATTTCCGGTAACCGCTATGGCGTGACCGTGGGTATTTTGATTGCATTTACCTCCTACATCTCCAGATTTTGGGAGCCAATTAATACTTTGGCATCCTTTTATAATTCACTATTAACTGCAATTGCTTATCTGGAACGTATTTTTGAAACAATCGATGAGCCTGTCCTTGTCAAAGATGCACCTGGTGCTGTTCCCATGGCTCCTATCAAAGGAGAAGTCACCTTTCAGGATGTATGCTTTAGCTACGAGGATGGTGTACAGATATTAAATAAGGTCAGCTTTACTGCTAAACCTGGTGAGACCTACGCAATTGTTGGTCCGACCGGAGCCGGTAAATCTACCATTGTAAATCTCATCAGCCGTTTCTATAATGTTAATGCAGGAAAGGTTTTGATTGATGGCACAGATATTTCAAAAGTGACACTTGCGTCACTTCGTAAGCAAATGGGTATCATGATGCAGGACAGTTTCATTTTCTCCGGTACAATTATGGACAATATCCGTTATGGCAATCAGGATGCTACAGATGCAGAGGTTATCGCTGCTGCCAAAACGGTCTGTGCCCATGACTTTATCATGGAAATGGAGCATGGCTATCAAACACAGGTAAACGAACGAGGCAGCCGCCTATCCGCAGGGCAAAGACAGCTCATCAGCTTCGCAAGAGCCCTCTTACAAAACCCGGCTATTCTGATTTTGGATGAAGCCACCTCCAGCATTGATACGGAAACAGAAATCCTTCTGCAAAAAGGACTAAACCGCTTACTGGAAGGACGTACCTCCTTTATCATTGCACACAGACTCTCTACCATCAAAAATGCCGATTGCATCATGTACGTCGATAAAGGAAACATCCTCGAAAAAGGAACCCACGACCAACTCCTTGCTCAAAAAGGCGAATACTACAAACTATTCATGTCACAATATGACTTCCTCAATGAGCAAAGCGTCTAAAAAAAGAGCCTGTAAGGGTATGCTCGCATACACCCTTATAGGCTCTTTTCTTTAGACATTGTGCGAAGCATATCAGCGTGTACACATACTTTAGGATGTGTACACGCTGATACTTTGCGGAGTGAAGTATTGGATGATACTTTGCGGGGTGAAGTATTAGATGATACTTTGCGGAGTGAATAAACCTCCGCTTGACTCTTTCCATTCTTTTTCTCATCGGCAATTTCCTCGGTGAGAAATACTAGAAATTTTGTCAGAAACTAGTACAGCGTTTCTCAAATAAGTACCATATATAACGCAGAATGATTTTTCAAGTGTGCTGTTTCAAAAACGTAGGCGTAGCGGGCTACGTCGAGGATTTTGGAACGGTGCAATTGGAAAATCAGGCAAGTTATATAGGGTAATTATTTAGAAATCGCTGTACTAGTTTTCTTCTGAAAAATTTACACCGAAATAACTTAAATCTAACTATATCGGTGTTACTCTCTTATGAATTACCCCGAGAATGCTTTCTACAACATTTATCAGTGCATTTTTCTTCAAATTTCTAAAAAATTAACAACAATTTCTTCACATTTTATAAATCCCGGTGTTAACAACCCGAAAAATGCCATATTTTAACACCGCGAAAATTGAAATAACCTCTTTCCGATGTAACACCTAATAAAAACATGAAATCTCCTATAATCATACGCAACATTAGCTTATACTTCATAGATTCCTCTATTCCCTTTCCCCTAACTTCCACATAACCACCATAAATCCTGCACTTAGTACACCAAACACAACTAAAGCCGGTGTTGTCACAATCACTTCTCCTACCTGCGGTAATCCGGAAAGTAAAAAAATCAGTACATTTGCAGCCATATGAAATACTAATGGTGCCGCAAACGTATCTGCCCATTCATAGCAAAGTGCCATAAGCATTCCCATGGCTGTGCCGTAAAGGAACTGCGGCAGATTTGCATGAAAGCCACCAAAAAGAAGGGCAGACACAAGCACACATGCCGGTATTCCAAAAAAACGTCTCATACGATGATAGGTCAATCCTCGAAAGACGATTTCCTCTACCACCGGAGAAATTAATCCATATAGAAGGATGCCAAGCCATATAGGAACAGAATACTGAATTTTCTCTACCGTATCATATTTTTCGGAGGAAAGAGAAAGTCTCACAATAAATCCATTAAAAAACAAAGCTGATGTCAGTCCTAAGGATATAGAGACACCCAGCAGAATTCCCTTTCCTTTACAGTTTTGAAATCCCTTTTTCATGCAATTGCCAAGCTGTTTCCATACAGAAACATCAAACAACACTTCTCCTCTGGTATCTATTTCTGTGACAAAATCTCTTAGTACAAAGCTTACACCGATAATGCTTGCCGCCGCATTTATCACTGCATTTAACTGATTGACCAGCTTTTCTAATCCGCCAATCGGTAAAGTAGAAATCAGTAAGGATAAGCCAATTAAAGCAACTGTCTTCATGACAAGATATATCACAAAAGGCTTGATAATATAAGTTGCCTTTTCTAAGGCTGTCTCTCTTTTTTTTCGAATTGATGCCATACCTTTTTACACTCCTTTTTGTAAAACCTCTTCCAATTCCTCAATGGTATTGACAATATAGTCAGCACCGGCTTTCTCCAGCTCCCCTTCTGCTGCATAACCAAAGGTCACTCCAATACCAGTCAGCCCATGCGCAATGGCTCCCTCAATGTCAAATTTTCTATCTCCTATCATGGCAATCTTATTCTTTTTGTCAGGAAGCTCCTCTGATGGTAAAAGCTGCCTCAAAGCCTCCTCTACCACCTCTTCCTTTTTACTTCTTCTTCCGTCCATTTCACTGCCAACTACCACATCAAAATATACTGCAATAGCAAAATGCTCTAAAATACGAAGTACCAGCTCTGTCGGCTTGCTGGAAGCAATTGCAATTTTAGCTCCTCTTTCTTTTTCTCTTGCCAAAAGCTCTGGAACACCCGCAATCAGCTCATTTTCAAAAATGCCCGTTACGGTAAAACGTTCTCTGTATTTTTCCACCGCCTGAAGTGCGTGTGTTTCATCCATATGATAAAACTCTTCAAAGCTTTCCTTTAATGGTGGCCCAATAAAAGGCTCGAGCTTATCTAAGTCCGGTTCCTCGATTCCCTGTGCTGCCAAAGCATACTGCACAGACTTTGTAATACCGATTTTCGGGTCTGTTAAGGTACCATCTAAGTCAAATAATAAATATTGAAACATGTTTTCTCCCATCTATAAAAAGAGTTTGCTCAGCAGCAAACTCTTGGTTCAACTACATTCGAGCAATTATCTATTACATAAATTAATTTCCTGTTCCAGGACAAAAGAATAAATAATCTTTTCCTTTACTCTCTTTCCTGTTAATTGTGTCAATGCCTGTTCATAATAAGCAAGCTGTGCTGCATACCTTTTTACAAGCTCTTTCGCATCTGACACTTTGTCCGTTTTATAATCGACCAAAATAATTTCTCCGTTTTCCTCAAAAAAGACGTCAATCACACCTTGAATTAAAATCGTCTCTGTTTCAGGAAATTGAGGCTTCAGTCTGTTTGCAGGCAACCCAATGACAAAAGGCTGCTCTCTAAAAAGCATCTTTTGCTGCTTTGCCTGATACATACGTTTTGCAAGGCTGCTCTCTAAGAAAACAGCGATTTTATATGGTCTCACACAAGCAATGTCTGCTTCATCCACAATTTGCTCTTGTATCCACTGCTGCATTTCATCCATTACAAGCTGTTCCAGCTCTTTTCTCGTATGTGTGCCCTCATATCTTTTATCATAGGATAGCAGCTCCAGCACCTTATGTACAGCAGTTCCATACTGTACGCCCTGCACCGTTTCCTCTTGGATAAACCTGGGAATGTATACCTGTCTTTCCACAGGGTATGCTTCCTGTGCAGGCTCAAGCTCCTCTTCATAAGCTGCTTTCTTTAAGTCTGATACTGTTGTTTTTACTGTTAATCCCACTAAATCTGTATGCTGATAAGTATTTTCCAGTCGTTCGGAAAGGTGCTTTGCAAGCTGCTCATTCTTAAACCTTTCTGATTGGGAAAGCTGCTCCTCCAGTAAAGCTGCCTTTCCAAGTTCAACGACCTCCTGCTCTATGCTGTCTGCATACTGCCATGTAGTTACTCCAATCGGAATATCCTGATACGGTAATTGGTAGCGGATATCTGTAGGAATACCCGCTTCCTCCAAAAGCGGACGCATTGCCTTATGTCTCATGCAGGCCGGCACTATCAAATCCAGGTAAGAGCCTGCATCCATAATCACAGAATAGGATAGTTTGGGATTGGTGTCCATAGTAATCTGCATATGCGTACGTAAATACTGGATTATATCCTTATGATAGCCTGTTAAAAACAACTTTTCCTTTGCTCTTGTCATAGCAACATAAAATACACGCAGGTCTTCTCCTCTGCTATCTTCCTTCATGCGGCAAGCCACCATATTTTTTCTAAGTGTTTTCTTTTTCACACGAAGCACCGGGTCAATATAGTCTACTCCGATTCCTGCATCCACGTCCATAATGATGCTTTGGCGCATATCCATTTGGTTAAACTGTTTTGCCATACCACATACAAAGCAGATAGGAAACTCCAGACCTTTACTTTTATGGATTGTCATAATACGTACTACATCCGCATTTTCATCCAAAATATTTGCTTCACCAAAGTCAACATCCTGTTCCTTTATTGTCTCCAAATACCTGATAAAATGGAACAGTCCATAAAAGCTTGTCTTTTCAAAGGCTCCTGCCTTTTCTAAAAGAAGTTCTATATTGGCCTGTCTTTGCTCACCATCAGGCATCGCACTGACATATGCCGCATAACCTGTTGTTTTCAAAATATCCTGTATCAATTCCTTAATCGGTGTATACGCAACCTTTTCTCTATATTCCGCAAGAAAATCTGACATTTTTGTCAGTTTTTCATATAACTCCCGCCCGGCTTCTGCCTTCTGCCATTTTTCCTCCACATAACAAAACTGCTCATAAAGCGCTACCGTTCTTTTTTCTTCCTCATGCTCCCTTTTGTAAATCGCCTTTACTTTTGCAATTTCCTCCTCTGAAAACTGTAAAAAAGGAAGCTTTAGAAAGCCAAAGAAAGGAATATCCTGCATAGGGTTATCCAATACCTTCAGTAGATTTACAATTCCTTGTATCTCCATAGTTGCAAAATAGCCTGTTTTACTGGTAATGTGCACCGGAATATGATAGGTAGCAAGTACCTTTCTAAAGTCCTCATCCCAGCCTGTAGTAGCTCGAAACAACAGCACGATATCCCCAAATCTTGCCGGTCGAAGCTCTCCTGTTTTTGCATCTGTCACCTGAAAGCTTTTTCTTAGCTCCAGAATTTTCTGCGCCACCATATGAGCCTCTAATTCCTTTGCATCCATGCTTTCCTCTTCTCTTGGTGTTGCAAGTAAAAGCTCTGTCTGGAAAAACTGCTCCTCCTTTTTTTCCGGATAATAGGTTGCACCCACATTTAGCACTGCTTTTTCATCATAATCCACATTACCAACAGCTTTTGTCATGATTTGTCCACAAATAAAATTCGTCGCATCCGTTACTTCCCGTCTGCTTCGGAAATTTTTGCTCAAATCAATGCGCATCTTCTGCACCGCCTGCTCTGAAATGTCATATTCGTCATATTTGTCCATAAAGATTTCCGGTCTGGCCAGTCGGAATTTATAGATGCTCTGCTTTACATCACCTACCATGAAACGATTATAACGACCACTGCTTTCTCCTGAAACACTTTTTAGCAACAATTCCTGCACATCATTAGAATCCTGATATTCATCAATCATAATTTCTTCAAAATACTCTTGCAGATCTTTTGCCGTTTCTGATTCCACAAGATTGCCGTTTTCATCCCTTTTTAATAAAATCTGTAAAGCAAAATGCTCCATATCTGAAAAATCAATGATATTTTTCTCTCGTTTTGCTGCATCCAGATTTTCCTTAAAGGCCAGAGTCAGGGACACAAGCTCGCTGACAACAGGCTGGCAGGCCTGCATATCCGCAAGCATTGTCTCTGGCGGTATCTGAAAGAAATTCTTTTTTAAATCAGCTACCAAATCCTTTACTTCATTTCGCATTCCCTGCACCATTTCTTTCCTGTCAGGGTCTACCTCTGTTCCTTTTTTCCTGGAAAGCGTAGAAAACTTGACTGCCTGAAAAGCAGCATACAGCTTTTCATAGGTTTTCTGCTCTGTAAGTTTTTGCAAAATGACCAAATCATCCTCTAAATTTTCAATATACTGATCCGGACCGTCAGGTTCCTTGGCAAGTGCCAATGCTTTTTCTATTTTCTCATATCCTTCCAAAAGCACTGTTTGTAAATAGACTAAAAGCTGTTGAAACCATGCTTTTTGGTTCAGCTCTTCGAGACTTTCTACCTGATAGTCCTCTTTTCTTTGTGCTAACCACTCCTCAGGGAAAGAAAAACTGATAGAAAAATGGTAAAGCCTATTAATCGCTTCCTCAATTTTCTGCTCCCCCACACCCGTGCTGTAGCATTCCACAAAGTGCAAAAAGGAAGGACTTGCCTCTGCAAATTTATCCTCCAACAATTTATCAAGGACATCCTTCTTGGTCAGCTTCAGTTCTCCTTCATCTGCCACGCGAAAGCCGGGGTCTAAACCAATCACGTTAAAATTGTTGCGAATGATAAATAGACAGAAGGAATCAATCGTTGTAATCTGCGCATTATGAATGAGCGCAGACTGCTTCTGCAAATGTTCGTTTTCAGGCTCTGACTCCAGTCTTTTCATCACAGCATCACTGATTCTTTCTCGCATCTGTGCTGCTGCCGCTGAAGTAAATGTCACAATCAGCAATCTGTCAATGTCTACCGGATGCTCTTTATCACAGATTTTTTGAATGATACGTTCTACAAGCACAGCAGTTTTTCCAGAGCCTGCTGCCGCTGATACTAAAATATTTCGATTTCTGGTATCGATGACTCTTTGCTGGTCAGGGGTAAAGGTTACTGCCATGTCTTTTCCTCACCTTTCTTGTCTATTTCTGCACGAATACGTTCCATTGCTTCCTCTTTCGATAAATCCTCAAGCTCATGGAATAAATGGCCTCCAAGTTTTTTGTCAAAACCACATACACTCTTGTAGCTGCAATATTCGCAGGCATCTCCACTTGTCTTTGTATATGGGTCCCAGGCAATTTCACCATTCAATATAGAAGAACCGATTTCCTTCATCTTTTGATTCACAAAATAAGAAATCTCCGTAAAATCCTCCTGCGATAATACACTCGAGGTTTTCGAAAACTCTCCACTCTTGTTCTTTGCTACCGGAATAACGGTTGATTTTGAGTCAAAATCATGATCCAGTAAATCTATAATTTCTGCATCCTTACCAACCATTCCCGTCATTTTCAGTTCTTCATGCAGAGCCTGATTGATTTGCTCCTCACTCAAGCTTTCTCCTGCTGTCTCCAGCATCGGATCACTAATATGATAATAAAGCATCGCTGCCGGATATACCTCTAAATCAGGATTTTTCTTTTGCTGGTCTTCTACAGCGGCATTCATATAAACAACAAGCTGTAGCTGTAGTCCATAGTAAAGTGCCGCCAAATCAAACTTTCGAGTGCCCGATTTATAATCGATGACTTTCACGTAAAGCTTGTCCTCCTGTTTGCAGGTATCAATGCGGTCAATTCTACCCACAAGCTTCATCTTTTCCTCTTCCGATAAGGATATATTCACTGCTTCTAAATCAGAAGTCATCTGGAAAGACATTTCAAAGCTTGCCGGTGTAAAGCTTCCCTGCTTTAGCTGATATTGCAAGGTTTCTACCGTACGATTTAAAATGCGGTTCATTCTGGTTATCATATATTCATTTCTTTTGCTGCTGTAAAGTACAGTCTCCCCATAGGTTGCCGCATATTGCTCTAAGCACTCCTTTACCATACGCTCTCCGACTTCCTTCGGGAAGTCAAACCAACTATAGCCTTCTTCTTGCAGTTTTTCAGAAAAGCTTTGTAATACCTCATGGAAAACAGTTCCCATATCGACTGATTCAAAGGTAAAGCTATCCTGTTCTGCAAGCTGTAAACCATATTTTAAAAAATGCGCATAGGCACAGGAAGCAAACTGTTCTAATCTGCTGACACTATTCTTTAATATCTGTCCATATAATGCCTTTGCTAACTCCTTGGGAAGACTTGGTGTCACATCTTGAAAAAACGCCGCCCGTTTCATCTGTTCCAAAATAGGCGCATAGGTTTCATTTCTGACATATGTGTCATATAGTGTAAAGAATAGCTGTTTTTCCTCGCCAAGCTCGTCTGAGGTATAACGACGTAAAAGCCTGATTAGATATTGCAATCCGTCTCCAAAGCTGGATAACTGCTCAAGTGCCTGTCTGTTCTCCGGCTTTTCTACCTCCTGTAAAGAAGGAAAGAGCTTTTGCAAGGCAGGTATCAGATAAGCAGGACGCAGACTTTTTCCTTCACTGTCGACTCTTGCAAAGGAAAGCACCAGCTTTTCTGACGGCTTTGTCAGAAGCATGTATAAATAGAGTCTTTGTATATACATCTGTTGCCTTGGCGTCGGTGCAAGTTCAAACTCCGATGTCTGCAAAAACTCTCTGTCAATGTCTGAAATGATACCTCCTGCCCCTGCACTTTTGGGAATCGTACCATCATTTGCACCGATAAAAAACAATACCTTTATGTCACACAAACGGGTTCTCTCAATATCACCCAAAACCACCTTATCTACAGTCTGAGGAATGGTTCCTACCTTAATTTCCGCAAAGCCTGCATCCAAAATATCCGCAAATTCCTTGATTGTTAATTTCTCTGTGCCAAGCAGACTTACGACCTGCTCTAACAGCTCTAAAACCAGCCTGTATATTTGTGCATATTCCTTTGCTTTCACCAAATCTCCCTGCGCCGTAAAGGTATCTTCATAGTCTTGTAGTTTGCCTGCAATATCAGCTCTTAGCATAAAATCATACAATGCCTTTACATAAAACTCTCCCGTATTTTCCTTGCTCATTAGGGGTTCGAGCATATCCACAATACGTTCTCTTGTTACATTTAGAGCCTGCAATGCCTCTACCTTATTTTCTTCATCAGCCGTATATCTGGTAAAAATGGTGTTCCACTTCTTTCTTCCCCTGATACCGGTGCGCTTGATATACAGCTCTAAACGGTCCGTCTCCTGTGGACTGATACCGGATAGTCCACAACGCAAAAAATGGAAAACAGCTTCATAAGAATAATCCTGTATCACGACAAGCAAAGCACTTCTGATAAATTCTACCAACGGATTTAAGACCAGCTTATTCGTCTGGTCAATAAAATAAGGTATCTCAAAAAGTTCAAACTGCTCTTTTGCTAAAAAACCATAACCCTCCATATCACCTGTAACTATCGCAATATCCCGATAACAGTAATTCTTTTCACGTATGAGCTGCTTTATGGCAAGGCATACCTGTCGCATCTCCTCCTTTGGCGTAGAAGCTTCAAAAATACGAATAGCATCCTGTGGTTTATCGTATGCTTTACTTGGATAGCGAAACAGTTCTCTTTCTAAATGCGACAATGGCTCATTATCACGAAGGCGATAAGACTTTTCTTCCTTAATGCATACATCCTTTTCTCTGGAAACACCTGCCTGCTCTGCTCTTTTTTCCAAATCATGAATCGTTTTTTTCGTCAAATGAAAGAGCTTTTGCTCCCCATCCATTTGATAGGGATTTTCTCTTGTGTCTATCGTCAAGGTCACAATGACTTTACTTGCCTGACGCAGCAGTTCTTCCATAACATTATACTGCACAGGTGTAAAGCCTGTGAAACCATCAAAGGCAATCACACTATCTTTCACAATTCTCGATTTTGTGAGCTTTTCTCTTAGTAAATCCAAGGTCTCTTCTGTTGTGATATACTGGTTTTTAATATACGCTAAAAAACTCTCGTACAAGATATGTAAATCCTTTAGCTTGTACGAAAGTGCCCCTTTTTTCTTTGCGTACTCCACAAGCTGTTCTACATTTTCAGTCGTCAGTCCATATTGCATAAACTCTGAAATCGCTGATTTTACCTCATGGATATAGCCTATTTTTTTTATATGATTTTTTAAAACACCCAGTTCCTCTTCCTTGTTTGCCGCTACTTTTCGTAAAACAAGGCTTTTTCCTGTATCATCAAGCACTTGCTTTTTGGCGCCACCTACTTCCTCAAAAATGCGGTGAGTAAGACGTCCAAAGCTCAGTACGTCAATGTTCATGATACCATGATTGGGATGCCTTTTTACGATGTCCAGCTGTGTCTGCATCGTAAACTGGTCAGGCACAACAATGAAATAATTTCTCTGCGGATTTTTCATTGCATCCTCTATGATATCGCCATACACCTGATAGCTTTTTCCGGCACCTGATGCTCCCAGATAAAACTGCAAACCCATGCGTTATCCCCCTTTGATATTTCCTCATTTTTCATTATGTCAACATTATTGCATAAAATCAAAAAAAATGATAGCCTATTATACAGACAGCAAATACACGAAAGGAACAAAAATAAAATGAGTGAAGAAATGAAAAAAATTCCATTACGCAGTGAAGTCGCAGTGGAAGATACCTGGAATTTATCAGATTTATATGCAACAGATGAAGACTGGAAAAAGGATGTCGCAGCTTTAAAAGCTAAACTGCCGGAAATCTCTTCTTTTCAAGGCCGCTTAGGAAGTGATGCCAAAGAACTTTTAGCCTTTTTGCAGTTACAGGATGAGATAACCCTTATGGCTGACAGTATTGGCAATTATGCTTTCCGCATTTCAGATCAGGATACCAAAAACACAACCTATCAGGCATTTAAAGACCAGGCAAACAGCCTGTTTGTAGAATTCATGGGCGCATGTGCTTTTGCTGACCCGGAAATATTATCTATTCCGGAAGACACCTTAAACAGCTTCTATGAAAAAGAACCTGCCTTAAAGGTATATCAGAGACATCTGAATAGTATCCGCCGTAAAAAGGCTCACATTTTAAGCAATGCAGAAGAACGCATTTTAGCTGCTGCACAAGAGCTTTCACAGGCACCCGGAGAAATCAACAGCCTGATGAACAATGCCGACATGACCTTCCCTGATATTAAAGACGAAGCCGGAAAAACCTATCAGGTTACCCATGGAAGCTTTATTCCATTGATGACCAATTCTGACAGAGTTGTCAGAAAAGAGGCATTCCAGTCCCTCTACTCCACTTATGAAGCACATAAAAATACTTCTGCTGCCACTTTGGCTGCACAGATGAAGCAGTTGCAATTCAATGCAAACATGAGACACTACGATTCTGCCTTAGACGCAGCATTAGATGCTACTGAAGTAGATACCAGGGTATATTACAACCTGATTGAAGCAGTTCATGAAAATATGGAAAGCATGTACAAATATGTACGTCTTCGTAAAAAGCTGCTTGGCGTTGATGAACTTCATATGTATGACCTTTATGTACCAATTCTTTCTGACGTAAGCAAAAAAATACCATATGCAGAAGCTAAGGAAAACGTAAAAGAAGCTTTACAGGTACTTGGCGAGGACTATGTTGCCATGTTAGAGGAAGGCTTCAACAATCGCTGGATTGACGTATACGAAAATGTAGGAAAGAGAAGCGGTGCCTACTCTGCAGGTGCAAAGGTTCATCCTTATGTATTATTAAATCATAAAGACACCATCGACAGTCAGTTTACGTTAGCTCATGAAATGGGTCATGCTATCCATTCTTATCTTTCCAATAAGAATCAGCCTACCATTGACTCAGACTATGTCATCTTTGTAGCTGAGGTAGCTTCTACCTGTAACGAAGCCTTATTGATGCAGCATTTACTTTCAAAAACAACAGATAAAAAGGAACGTGCTTACTTAATCAACCACTTCTTAGAGAAGTTCCGTTCTACTCTATATCGTCAGACTATGTTTGCCGAGTTTGAATTGAAGATGAGCGAAATGACTAAGAATGGTGAAAGTATCAATGCTGAAACTGCAAGCAAGGTATACCATGATTTGATTGATCTTTACTTTGGTCCGGATATCGTACATGACGCATATATCGATTTAGAGTGGGCAAGAATTCCTCACTTCTACTACAACTTCTATGTATATCAGTATGCAACAGGATACTCTGCTGCTATTGCTTTGTCACAGAAGATTTTAAAGGAAGGCGCTCCTGCCGTAAAAGATTACAAGGAAAAATTCCTTAGCGCCGGTTGCTCTAAAGACCCTGTTTCTATCTTAAAGGATGCAGGTGTAGACATGTCTACCAAGGCTCCAATTGAGGAAGCTTTAAAGCTCTTTAGCAGCTTAATTGACGAATTAGATGAATTGATGAAATAGGGGCTGTAGGAAGTAATGAAAAAGCATTTATGCTTTTTCCTGTGTGAAACTTAGAACTTCTTTACGAAAGAGCCTTTGCTCTGAGTAATTAGAAGTTCTTTTCACACTATTCCGTCAACTTTGCATTAGGATAGATTTTCTCCATTTTGATATCATCATACTTTTCATCAATCCACTCTTCAAAAGTATTTTGAGGCGGTTTTTTACTGCTTCTGGCATCATATCTCATTAACGCTGCCGAAGAAACAATCACGTCTGCCGCTAAAAAGATAACCATACCTGCTGTCAGCCATTTTCCCAATCTTATCGGTATTTTCTCTATCCATTTCGCCACATGTGGATACAGTTTTTTCAGCCATACCACTGCTGCAATGCCCCAGAAAAAACAATACAGTAAATTGATACGACCTCCTAAATTAAAGGGGATTTCACTATAATCCCAAAATACCTGTCCAAAGACAACTTCTGTAAATACGCTACAGACATATTCAAAGGCGCCTCCCAAAACAGTACCAAACAAAAATAATGCGCTGTCTGATTTTTCCCTGTAATTGTATAAGACCCAAGTCGCTCCTGCAATACCAAGTCCCCATACTACACTAAAAGCCCCCCAGACAAGACTGCTTCTGCTCATCCATACGCCGGCAGTGATACGGCAGAAAATTGTTTCTGTGATATCTCCTAAAAAGGCTCCTATCACAAAGAGCCAAAACAATTTGTAGAAGCTGCATCCCTCTGCAAAAATCTCCGTTTCTTCTTTTTGAATATTGGGATATGCTTTTTCCAGTCTCTTTTTTAGCTGTTTCACAATCCAGCTATTCATCCGGGCAGATACTTTTAAGACACGGTTTTCTATTTTTTCCGTATTAGGAAAACGTTGTGGCAATCCCAAAATATAAGAATACGTCCAGCAGCTGTCCAGCGAAAGTAATATCACGATTACTACAAGAACAATTTTCCCAATTCCCGTAGGGATTTTTCCAATAAGAGAAAGAAATAGCGGATTACACCATTTTATGCTGACAACACCCAAAATACCACCGAGTGCTGCTGAGAAAATACTGACATAACCGTCAATATGGTATTTGTGATTTTCATAGTTCCACCAGCGTTTGTGGTAGACCCGCTCTAAGATTTTACCAAAGAGCCATTCACAGCCACCATACAAAATACTGCTTCCAAGGAACAAAAAGAAAACAGAATTTCTTAATTCCGGCAATAATAGCGTACATAATACGGCAGACACACCATAGATACAGCAAAATGGTCCGCCTATTACCCCTCGATTGATAAAAGATTTATTTTTGCAGGCTGCATAAATGCATTCCAGTATCCAGCCTAAAAAAGAATAAATCAAAAAAAGCCATAGTAATTCGTACATCTTTTTTCCCCTTTCTTTTACTTACTTCCATTATAACAATAAAAAAGGTAAGGGTATATAAAATCCCTCACCTTTCTCTATAAAATCAATCTGTTTTTTCTTACAGGAAAATGTATTTACATACAAACAAAACTGCCAGCACATACATCAAAGGCTTAACTTCCTTTGCTTTTCCTGTGCAAACCTTAATCATTGTATAGGAAATCACACCAACTGCAATACCTTCTGAAATACTGTACATAAGTGGCATTGCTAAAAGGCAAAGATATGCCGGAATTGCTTCTGTGAAATCTTCAAAATCAATGTTAGTTACTGTAGTAACCATCAAAAATCCAACAAAGATTAATGCAGGCGCTGTTGCAAAACCAGGAATAGCAGTAAACACCGGTGCAAAGAAAATAGAAACCAGGAATAATAAACCCGTCACTACAGAAGCAAGACCTGTTTTAGCACCTGCACCGACACCTGCTGAACTTTCTACAAAGGTAGTCGTTGTTGAAGTACCAAGTACAGCACCTGCGGAAGTTGCAACGGCATCTGCCAAAAGTGCCTGTTTGATATTTGGAAGCTTTTCTTCTTCATCAAGCATGTCTGCCTTCGTAGCCACACCAATCAAAGTTCCAATCGTATCAAACATATCTACAAATAGAAATGCAAAAATAACAACAATAAAGTTTAATACACTTACATTGGAAAAATCAGCCTTGAAACACTGTCCAAAGGTCTTTCCGAGCGCTGTAAAGTCTGTAAAACCAAAACTTGGATACAAAGAATAGAAGCCGGTTTCCACATCCACAACATAAAGACCTGTTGCCTGACACAACATACCTAAAATCCATGTTGCGACAATGCCGATTAAGATTGCACCACCAACACCTTTAATATAAAGTACAGCGGTAATAATCAATCCAATCAAAGCAAGAATGGCACAAATACCCTCTGTATGGAAATTGCCCCTGAAATTTACATAAGATACCAAAGTAGAGCTGTTTGCTACTACAATATGTCCTCCCTGTAAACCAATGAAAGCAATAAATAAACCAATACCGGCACTAACACCTTTCTTTAAATTACTTGGAATTGCATTAAAAATTGCTTCTCTGACATTTGTCAGTGTCAATACAACAAAAATAAGACCTTCAATGAATACAGCAAGCAATGCTACACGCCAGTCATATCCCATATTGATACATACGGTGTAAGCAAAATAAGCATTTAATCCCATACCCGGTGCTAATGCAAACGGATAGTTTGCAAGTACTGCCATCAAAATTGTTCCGATGCAGGAAGCAAGACAGGTTGCAATCAATACGGCTGTTGCATCCATTCCTGATGCTGACAAAAGGCTTGGGTTTACTGCCAAAATGTACGCCATGGTCATAAACGTAGTAATACCGGCAAGCACTTCTGTCTTTACATTTGTGTTGTTCTCCTTCAGTTTAAATAGTTTTTCCATCACTTTTCTCCCTTAGTTTTTTTAGAAAAATTTAATGCAACATTATGTTAACACAATATGTGCGCTTTTTCCATACGTTTTGTGCTTCTTTCACAATTGTAAACGCTCTCTGATTTAATCCAGTTTTGAAATTCACAATTAGTGGATTTTTGATTTGTCTGCTTTCTCATCATTTCTGACATAATAAAATCCTGTGTTATGTTGTTAATAAATGGGTTCATACTCATACCTCTTTCTCATTCAATCGGTTCAAAATAGTGTCTGTTCAGTATGAGTTACTCGGTAATTGGGAAATCCGCTTCGACTTTAATTCATGAAAAATAGACATCAAAAAAGCCGCAGCAGACTGCCACGGCTCAAATCAACTAAAGAAAATGATTAGAACAATCAACGCATCCTATGCATTAATTGATACAAGCTACCGAGGTAATCATACTATCATCTGTTTTTAATTGTTCTTTGTTTTCTAAATAAAGCATAGTCATAATTATTACCTCTCTTTCTTTCATATTTTGCTTTTATTTATTGTAAAATCACTCAACGAATTTATTATAGTACAGCCAAAAACTAATTGCAATAGTTATTTTAAAATTGTTCTTATTTTTTATACTAATCCCATTCAGTCATAGGCTACTCAAATAAAGCTGAAAAAGCTTTAGCTTTTTCCTGTATGAAACATAGAACTTCTTCGCGAAAGAGCCATTGCTCTGAGCGAAGAGAATTTCCAGAAATTCTCCAGAAGTTCTTTTCATACTATTTGCTTCGTTTAATGATTCTCTTTAAATCTTCCATATCAAAATGATATGCCTTATTACAGAACTGGCATTTCACTTCTATTGGCTTTCCTTCCGCTATCATATCAGCGATTTCCTGTTTGCCGATGCTGATAATTGCCTTTTCTACACGTTCCTTATCACAGTTACAATGGAAACCGGTAGGAATCGTGTCATTGATTTCCAAGCCTAAATCTCCCAGTAACAGCTCTAAAATCTGCTCCGGTGTATTTCCCTCATCTAAAAGCCTGGTCACGCTGCTGACATTTGCCAGATTTTTCTCCAATTTCTCGATGACCTCTTCCTCTGCAAAAGGCATAAGCTGAATAATAAAGCCACCTGCCTGCTTTACAGTATTGTCCTTTTCCATTAAAACACCAAGACCAACTGCTGATGGAACCTGCTCCGAGGTTGCAAAATAGTAAGTCAAGTCCTCTGCAATTTCTCCTGTCTGAAGCTGTGTCTGTCCAACATAAGGATCCTTGAAGCCCATATCCTTGATAACACTCAAAAAGCCTTGTCCTATAGCGCCTCCTACATCCAGTTTATGCATCGCATTTGGTGGTAGCATGACCTGTGGTTCAATCGCATAGCCCTTGACATTCGCATTGGCATCTGCCGTTACTGTCAAGCCCTTTGCAGGACCATCTCCCTTTATTTGAAGAGTCACTAAATCCTTTTCACTCTTTAGCATACTTCCCATCATGCTACCTGCTGTCAAAAGTCTACCAAGCGCAGCCGTCATAACAGGGCTGGTATCATGAGCAGTTCTTGCTGTTTCCACAGTTTCCTTTGTTGTTGCAGCAAAAGCTCTAATCTGTGCATTTGCCGCAGTAGCTCTAACAATATAATCAGACATATTAACCTATACCTTTCCATTTTCTCGTGCAATGCAG
>CAMBAN010000042.1 GCA_945864145.1 uncultured Lachnospiraceae bacterium
GGTGTTGCCGGAGGCGTTGCAAGTGCCATTGAAACCTGTATCCAAAAATATTATCCGGGTACAGACATCCATATCGAACATGCAGAAAGTCTTGCAGAGTGCAAAAAAATGCTTTTACTTGCAAAAGCCGGTAAAAAGAATGGTTGTCTGATTGAAGGTATGGCATGCCCGGGTGGCTGCGTTGCCGGTGCAGGTACGAATATCTCTATTCCTGCTGCAACCAAAGATCTGCTCGCCTTCAAAGCAGAAGCTCCAAAAGAAATACCTGACGAAACAGTTCGTCAGCCGGAATAAAAAGACAGATGTGTCATTTTTGACACATCTGTCTTTTTTTGTTTCGTAATAGAAAATTGCTACGCTCTTTTATACATTCTGATAGATATTTTGGATATAATGTAATGCTTCTACTGCATTCTCCGGTTTGGTATCCTCCAGGGTTGCATGCATAAATGGTTTTTCCTTTTTCATAAATGGCATAATTCTATCCCAGTGACACTGTCCCTGTCCAACAGGTACGGAAATCAATTTATTATCTTTAATCACAAAATCCTTTACATGTAAAACAGCAATATCTTTTCCCAAAAGCTCTATTGCCTGGTCAATGATTTCATCCTGCTTTTCATAATTATAAATCTCTAATAAGTTAACCGGGTCTAAGATGATGCGTAAATTCGGAGAGTTGATTTCATCTAATACTCTTCTTGCTCTGACAGGATTGCAGACAATATGTCTGACTACCGGTTCAATTGCAACCAGTACACCCATCTGTTCCGCATAAGTCACTACCGGTCTTAATCCATTGATAAACTGCTCTAACGCTTCCTCTGACCAACATGCTTCCTCAAATTTGTAAGCAGTATTTGGTGCACCTGTTTCTGTGCCGACTACACCTGCTCCCAAATGTGCTGCAAATCTGATATTTGCCTTATATTTTTCCTGTATTTCCTTTAACTGCTCAGGGTCCGGATTAGCCAGATTCAAATAACAGCCAAGCACTGCACAATCCAATTCATTTTTGTCAAATAAACGTTTTAAATACATCGCATATCCCGGTGTTAAAGCACTATTTGCCACAGAGTTTTCTTTGATGACCTTTGATAGTGCTACATGTGCACAAGTAAAGCCCTGCTCCTTCACTACCTTAAGTCTTTCCTCAATTGGTACATCTACCGCATCATGTAATCTGATTCCAAACTGCATATCAAGTAACCTCCCATATTTATTCTTCGTTTTCTATCTGTTCAAAAAATGTTTGAAATACCTCTTCCACATGGTCTCCATGCCATTTATGACCACCCTCTTCTATATCATGCACAATTCGATTTTCTGCATCATATACACGATAAGCAGCTTTTAAAATATCCATCTGTTCATAAACATTTTCTAAGCCTCTTGGGCCATTCAAATGATCCTCTTTACAGGACTGTATCATAACAGGTCTTGGTGCTATCAGGGCACCGATATCTCCCATATCAAAATGCTCCCATAAGTGGGGCACATAGTTACAGTTGCAATTGTTATTTAAAATTAAAAGTGAATCCTTAAAGCCATAAAAATATCCACTGATACAGACTGCCTTGATACGGTCATCCAAGGCACTGACATACAAAGTCTGCATGCCACCACCTGAAAATCCCAGACAGGCAATATGCTCTGTGTCCCACTCTGTACGTGTCTCCACATAGTCAAGCAGACGCATCAAATCCCAGGTACACATACCCACTACAGTCTCTCCGATGGCTTCCGCCATGTGGGAAAGATTGTAACAAGAGGAACGTAAAAAGCTTTCTTCATCATCCTTTTGCGCATATTCGTCTCTGCGTTCTCCAAATCCTCTGCAATCAGGGCATACAGCAACATAGCCCATTTTTGCAAGCTGCATACCATAGTCATAGTTAAAGCGTTTGATAGCATCCGCAATCGCAGGAATATCATCACAACCGGCTATGGAATATTTACCACCGCCCTGATGCCCCGGAGGAGCAAGAAAGACTTTTCTTTTCTCTTTCGTCTCTCCTTGCGGAATGAGTATATAAATCGGCATCCAAACGTCCTCTTCTGTTTGAATGCGGATTTTTTCTCTGATAATGCCATTATCCAATGTTACAGTTTCTTCTACAATAGGATTTAAGGGCACCTTATCCATTTTATCTAAGCCAAGCAACAGGCTTAAAGTCTGCCTTGCTTCTTTTTTCCATGCTTCATAAGTTTTCTTATCTGTTGCCTGAAGTCCATCTTTTCTGGCATATCTGTCATATTTCTTTTTCATGTTTGCCAGACTACCATAATATGTTTTTATTGAAAGAGTTCTCTTTTCCTCGTTCATTCCCTTTTATTCCTTTACCTTTTACCAAATAAATTACCAGCCAAGCACTTTTTCCTTTGTATATGCTTGTGCTTCCTCTGCTGTCAGCATATGTACAAAAGGAGCTCTTTGCGTACTTGCTCCCTCACCGTAATTGTCATACTCTGCAAAAAAGCAGGTTTCCCAGGCTTCTTTTTTATTCCAGTCATGCCAGCCCTCTTTTTTAATATGAGGTCCTATTTCAGAATGAAGAATGGCTGTCTTTGCATAATTTCTCCAAGGTCTGCCAAGGTAAGCACTTTCCTTTGGACAATCACTGGTGAATTTACAGTGATCAAACACAAAACCATACGGTACTTCTTCAAAAGTTGACGGTGCTGTCACATATCCTTTTACATCACCCTCTCTGTTTTTCATAAAAATCTCACAATTTTCAAAAAAAGCAGTTGCTCCACCGAAAATGAAATCGATATTACCGGCAATATAACAGTCCTTATAATAATGTTTTCCCATACGTCTTGGCGCAAATTCCTTTGGTCCTCTAAATCCACCCGGCTGAATTTCCTTTAAAGGAAGCGGAGCCGCAAAAAGAGTATCCTGATGACCATCAAACCTGCAATTTTCAAAGACAAGATGATCCCCATCCGCATAAACAGCAAGTGCCTGTCCTACTTGGTCACCCTGTCCTGCTTCATTCCAAAAAGAAAGATTACATGCATAAAAATTATCCGCATCAATAAAAACAGAAGGAGTTCGGAACGTGCCTCGTTTCTCACCAATATCCTCTAACATTTCATCTGCGTAATCTGCATAGGTAATAATCGTACGCTCTGCATCTATTCCAACCAAAGAGATTTTATCCTGTGAAACGACGATTCTTTCACGATAAGTTCCCGGTGCAATATGAATGACAACCTCGTCATCCGCATATGCCTTTGCAGCCTCCAATGCCATACCAATTTCTGTGAATTCTCTATCCCCTTTTGCAGAGACATACAACTCCTTGATATTCATTTTTCAAAAACCCAGCCTTTCAAAAATTTTGTCTTTTTCTTACGCCTCTAATCGAAGCATTTCCGCATATGCCAACAGGAAAGGTGCTGTTCCTTTTGCATCATCCTTAACGATTGGCTCTGACATATAATATTCGTAAGAACCATCTCTTCTCAAATTTGTCTCCGGTCCAAGTCCTGCTACAAGGCAAATACCACCAAGACTCATTTCGCCCTCTACTGTTGACAAATAGGTATCGCAAATGCCTTTAAATGCTTTCTTACCATATTCTACATAGGAATCCGGTAAAAAGCCAAGACGTGCACCCTTTAATAAGCAGTATGCCATGATAGAGCTACCGCTTGTCTCCAAATAATTCTTTTCTCTGCCTGGGAAATTAGGTACCTGATACCACATTCCCTCCGGTGACTGGAATTTTAACATAGAGTCAATCAAATCACGATACATGTTTAATAAATGGTCATATCCTTGATATTCCTTGTCTGCAATTGCTAAAGTATCTAACAATGCCATAGAAAACCAACCCAGTGCTCTTAACCAGAAATTTCTGGAAAGACCTGTTTCTTTGTCTGCCCAGAACATCTGCTTTTCAGAATCATAAGCATGATAGTATAAGCCCGTTTCTTCATCCTTCATAAACTTTTCTACGTTAAAGAACTGTTGAAAAATATCATCATAATTTTTCTTATTGTTAAAGCGATTTTCATACTCCATATAAAAAGGCTGTGCCATATAAAGACCATCCAGCCATACCTGATGAGGATAAATCATTTTATGCCAGAAGTTTCCATCCTTTGTTCTTGGCATTTCCAAAATCTGTTCATAAATTTTTGAAGTAGCCTTCGCATATTTTTCTTTTCCAGTTAAATCATATAAAGTAAATAAATTTTTACCCTCATTGATATTGTCCAGATTCAATTCTTCTTTTTTGTAGCCTCTGATAGTACCATCTTCTTCTACACGATAGCCAATATAGCTTTCAGAAAATGATAAATACTTCTCATTCTTTGTTACCTTATAAAGCTCCAATAAAGACATAATCATGCAGCCATCGATATAATCCCAGGTTGCTTTCTTACCTGCTCTGATTTTTTCGATATTCCAGACAGGCTCCTCCATTGTGCTTCTATCAATTAATTCGTTTACGTATTTTTCAACGATTTCGATTGCCATAGTTCTCCTCCATACTATTACATATAATCGACCTGCATCATGCAAAGTCCCTGTGGTGGTGCTGTAAATCCCGCCTGTTTTCTATCCTTCGCTTCCAAAAGCTCTATCATGCTCTCAGGTGTTCTTTTTCCAAAGCCCACCTCTAAAAGTGTGCCCGTCATAATTCTTACCATATGCTGTAAAAATCCGGAGCCGTGATAAGTCAGCTTTAAATAGTCTCCCTCTTGTACGATATCAATTTTATCGACAATTCTTACCGTTGATTTTTTCATTTTACGATTACTGCAAAAGCTGGCAAAGTCATGCTCTCCCATTAAATAGGAGGCTGCTCTTTTCATGGCTTCCACATCCGGATTTTCAGGCGGTGTATACACATATTTACGGTCAAATACCGGCTTTGTTTCTCCAATATAACACGTATAACAGTAGGTTTTACCTATGGCATTATATCGACTGTGAAATCTGTCTGACGCGATTCTAACTTCTCTGACACAAATGTCATCCGGCAGATATCTGTTCATATAATCCCTGATTTCCTCCGGTGTCAGTTCCGTTTCCATATGGGCATGACAAATCATTGCTTTTGCATGAACACCTGCATCCGTTCTTCCTGCTCCTAATACTTCGACAGTTGTCTCTGTCATTAAAGAAAGTACATTTTCCAGTTTTCCCTGAATCGTCATGTCCGTATTGGGCTGATGCTCCCAGCCATAAAATCTTGTGCCGTCATACGCTACTGTAAATTTATAATTACGTGTCATTTTTACCTCTTTACTCTTTTTTATTTGTCAAATCTGTCAATGCCGTCAGAAATGATTTCCTCACCCTTCTGACCTGTAACAGATACATTCTTACATGTAAAATGCTCAATATTTTTTGCAAAAATACCTGTATTTGTCTGCTCTTCTACACCATCCATCATTGCAGGAACTCCCGGAGTTGGATTTTGTGCGAAGCTAAAGTGTGCATTTTCAAAAGTCACCTCATGGATTTTCTGCTCTGGAAGTCCATACATATAAGATGCTGCTGCATGGCAGTTTGTTGCTGTCAAATTTTTGAACAGGAAATCTCCCAAATATGGAGTTCTCTCATCTACCGGATGGAACTCCTTAGACTGCACATAGTCTGAATGTCCGTCTGCATCACAGAAATAGAAGGAATTCATAACAACAGGTGTCATGACATGATCCATAATAATATTTTCAAATTTAATGCCTGTTACGATGGCATCCTTACCACGTCCACGTCTTGTCTTAATACGTAATCCTCTATCTGTGTGTAAGAATAAGCACTCTTCTACATTTAAGTTCTTTACACCACCTGCCATTTCACTACCGATAGTGATAGAACCATGTCCATCTCTCATGCAGCATTGTCTGATAGTCAGATTTTCAGAAGGTGTTTTATACTTTGCTCCCATATAAATCTTACCTGATTTAATTGCAATACAGTCATCTCCGACAGAGAAATATACACCAATGATATCTACATTTTTACATGATTCCGGATCCAATCCATCTGTATTTGGGGAATCCTTTGGTCCAAGTACGGAAATGCCGATAAACTTCAAATCCTGTGAAAAATATGGATGAATATTCCATGAAGGACTGTTTTGAATCGTGATACCATGTAATACTACATTCTTACAATTATTTAAGAATACCATACGTGGACGCCATGCAATACGCTTTACCTTTGCATCATGCCACCAGTTTTCCTTGCTTGCGCCACCGTCAATCACACCTTCACCTGTGATAACGACGTTTTCTACATTGATACCTGTAATGATTCCCGCAAACATATCAAGAGGATCTCCCTCCCATGTACCAAGCAGGTATTCTTTTTCCGGATCTACGCAGGTAATTTTTCCGGGTAAAATCGGAAAGCTTTCTCTATCTGTAAATGCTAAAAGCTTTGCATCCCTGGCAAGTTCGATTACCAAATCACTCTTTAAGAACAATGGATAAATTCTGTATACACCTGCCGGAATATACACTCTTCCACCTTTTGGACAAGCATTGATTGCACACTGGATAAAGGCAGTATCATTTGTCTCTCCATCTCCCTTTGCACCAAAGTCCTTTACATTTAAAGTCACATATTCCTCTAAGGTTGTCACCTGAAACTGTTCTGTCTGTTCTTCCCCACACTTTACATAGCAATCATAAGTTGTTGCAGGCTGTAACCCAAATACAGATGCAACATTACGGTTGCTCTTTTCCATCAGTGTGCCATTTACATAAATTTCATGTTCCTTTTCTGAAGAAAAATAGCCATTTTCCTTTAATTCTACCACAAAGCTTGTGGATGTCTTGTAAATTACTTCGTACTTCATGTGCTCCTCCGTCCTGCCCTTTGGCAGTTCTATTATCTTTACTATAATACTTTAACCATAACACACTTATGCAAAAATAGCTAGAACAAAATGTAAGCGTTTACATACTCACATGATTTTTGATTTCCGGTATTCTCTTGGAGACATGTTTTTCATTTTTTTGAAGGCATCCCCGAAATAATTGCTGTCCATGTAACCACATTCACCGGAGATTTCCGTCACTGACATATCTGTATTTAATAAGAGCTTACAAGCCTGTCTGATTCGCACTGTATTCAAATACTCCTTATAGCCAAAGCCGGTAATCAGCTTAAAACGTTTTGAAAAATAGGAGTCACTCATTCCTGCTTGTTCCGCCATCTCATGCAAGGTTATATCTTCCCGAAATCGTTGATTAATGAACTGAACCGCAGCCAAAATCTGTTCATCTTGAATAGGCTGTTTTGTCACCTTACTGTCTTTGATTTTCTGTAATCTGATTAGAAACAGCAACATTTCCTCACAATACCTTTGACAAAAGATTTTTGAAAATTCATCCATATCCTGAACTTCTTCGAGCATGCGAAACAGCAAATCCTCAAAACAGGCCCTGCGATTAGCAGGAATCGTTAATTTTCTTCGTTGAAAAGCAGACAGAAAGTTTTTTTCTCCAATTTGTTCTATCAGTTCATTTACAAAGTTCTCACTAAAACAAACAGCTATTCTGTCACATTCCACCGGATTTTCATTTTCTTCTATTAAATAAGAAGTTCTGTGGATTTCTCCCTTGGGAATACTGACTAAATCCCCCTGATGCAACTGATATACCTTATCATTAATAAACATTCTTCTTGAGCCCTGTAATAAATAATAACATTCATAGTACTCATGATAATGTTCTTTTTTCATTTCAAAACGATAATCCTGTTTTGCTCTCGTAATCTTAAAAGTAAAATCCATATGCTTTTCCCTTTCTATTGTATCATTGTAGCATACTGACAACAAAAAATCTGTACTTTTTGTAAAATTGGACGATAAATATGTAGATATTACTGTATTTGTGCTGTATGATAGATATAGATTTCACAAAGAAAGCAAGGTATCATACATGAAAGCAAAGTATAACAGTGAACAAATTTTGAATGGAAATATGCTACAGGCGATTCTCGCTATTGCTATTCCTGTCGTGATTAACTCTTTTTTACAGACCATGTACAACCTGACAGATACCTTTTGGCTTGGCAAAATCGGAACAGAACAGCTTGCCGCCATCAATCTGGTATCTCCGGTTCAAAATATCATCTTAAACTTTGGCTCCGGTATTACAGTTGCCGGTTCTGTTTTGATTGCACAATACATTGGTGCCAAGGATAAAAAAAATGCCAACCAAATGGCAAATCACATTTTTTTGTGTGCTATCCTTTTTGCAGTTGTCTGCGCAACTATTTGTTTTATCACTACACCTGCCATCGTAAAATGGCTTGGAGCAGACGGTAATACCTTAACCTATGGTAATATCTATCTGCGTATTGTTGTACTGGATATGCCTCTTTTGTATACCATCAACATTTTCAGTTCCATTCATCAGGCTCAGGGTGATACCGTGAAGCCTATGCTTCTAAACTTTTTTGGTATTATCATAAATATGATTTTAGACCCTCTGTTGATGATAGCCCTTGATTTGAATATTGCCGGTGCTGCCCTTGCTACTTTGCTTGCAAAAGTCCCGTCAGCCCTTATTGCTTTCTATTCATTAGCCAAAAAAGCTAATCCCATTCATTTGGATTACAGGAATTTCCATTTTGCAAAGAAAATGTTGTTATCCATTCTGCGTGTCGGACTTCCTACTGCAATTGGTGGAAGCACCATGCAGCTTGGCTTTCTCTTAATGAGCAAAAACGTTTATAAGTACGGTACACAGGCTATGGCTGCCTATGGAATCGGCAACAAGGTAAATGGACTTATTTCTTTACCTTCTAATGGTATCGGCTCTGCCGTTGCCACTATAGTCGGACAAAATGTCGGAGCCAAGCAATACGACAGAGCAGATTACGGCTATCGTCTCTCCAGACGTATCAGTGTCATTTTTCTCTTTGTTGGTGGTATGATTTTGTCCAGACCTTTTATTTCCACAGCTATTGTCAGCATCTTTTCTTCAAACCCGGAAGTAATTGCCATGGCTGCTGACTTTTTAAGTATTATGGCTTTCTGGTGTTGGACAAACGGTATCTACAATTCCACCACCGGTCTGTTCCAGGGCTCCGGACATACAGAAGTTACGATGATTATTGATGCTACCAGACTTTGGGTTTTCCGTTTTCTGACTCTGTTCATCTGCGAAAATGTGTTACATATGGGAGTACGAAGTATTTGGTACTGCGTAGTCGTCAGCAACGGTATTTCTTCTGCAATTTTATTTATTCTTCATAAAACAAATCTTTGGAGAAAAAAGACCGTTATAAAATCTAAAAAAGAAGCAGCAAACGCTGCTTCCTGAATTTATTGATTTTCCTGATAGCATTCCCATGCCTGCACAGCACGCAAAAGTTCTGCATCACTCCATGCCTGTGCAAAACAACCTCGAGAAACCGTGGGCTGCTCACCATCATAGATTTCTGCAAGATGGTTAAGGCAGCCTTCTTTTAACCACTTTTCTAAAGCTTCCATACCTTCTCTTACATGACAAAGCAAATCCTTATCCTGTCCTTTTGTTTTTGATAAGTAGGAAATACAAGCCCTATAATAGGCACCTAGCGGATAAGCCCATACAGTACCCTGATGATAGGCTCTGTCTCTATTTACCATATCGCCGATATAGATACCACGGAAAGCAACATCCTTTCTTGATAAGGTACGAAGTCCTGCTGTGGTATACAGTTCCTCTCTTACCTTGTCAATTACCTTCTTTTCCTGTGAAAGTGATAGCATGGTATATGGTAAAGTCAATGCCCAAATCTGATTGCATCGAATCTGATTTTCTTCTGCTGTCCCATTGATAACATCCTTTAAGCACTGCTCTTCTGCATTCCAGAACTGAGCAAGAAAGCTTTCCTTTACTGTTAAGGCAAGTTTTTCATACTCTGCTGCTTGTTGCAAAAGCGCTTCTTTTTCTGACATTTCTGTCACTTTTCCGCTTCTCTTTCTGCCTAGTTCTGCCATGATACATAAATCATTATACCAATAGGCATTGATTTCTACAGGCTTTCCATGTCTTGGTGTCGGCAGATAGTCTCCTACTCTCACGTCCATCCAGGTCAGCTGTTCCATATCTGCTCCTGCCCGAATTAGTCCGTCGGCATCCATGCCAATATGATATGTAGTGCCTGTCTGATAATGTGTCAAAATACTTTCCAGTTTTTCCCATACTTCCTCTAAAAAGTCCTCATCCTTTGTCTCTTGTATGTATTCATAAACTGCATTGATAAACAAAAGCGGTGCATCTACAGAATTATACATCGGGTCTTTTCCGCCCTCTGGGAAAAGATTTGGCAAAAGTCCTTCTTTCTCATACTTTGCAAAGGTCTTCAACATACTCTTGCAATCTGTATATCTTCCTGTTGTCAAAGTCAGACCATGCAAAGCTATCATGGTATCTCGACCCCAGTCTTCAAAAAAAGGATAGCCTGCAATGACGCTCTTACCGTTTGTAGACTCTCTGTCAACTACATAAGCATCCGCACTCAAAGCCAACTGTTTTCCTAAATCGCTTGTTACCTTTGCCTGACAGAGTAATGCCTTCTCATAACTCATACGTTCCTGTAAAAGTTCTGAAAAACTATCTTTATCAGATATTACTTCTGTACTAAACAAAATACTGTTTTCTTTATTCTTCATTTCATCAAAAAGAAACTGACACTGTGTAAAGCAATATCCCTGCTCCTCTCTGCCATCTCTTTCATCCTGAGTAAAATACATTGGTCCAAAGTTCTGTTTTTCTTCTGTTTGCAATTTACCGGTTGATTGAAAGTATAAGGTATCCTCCCCAACCTGCAAACTATTTTCTGACACATCTGTCTTTATTTCTTCTGACATAGCTTTCGTCATTGCCGTATTTTTTGCAGTAAAGCGAAAAAGTGGTTTGACTTTTAAAGAAATTTCATGTTCCTGTCCCTGTAATATTTCATAAGAAACTGCTGTCAACTCTCTTCCATTGGCATATAGCATCTTTTTTTCAAACACAACATCCTCTATCTGATAGGTCCAGACAGGATAAGTCTCATACGTGAAGGAAGTCAGATATTGAAAGCCTCTCAGGTCTTCACCCTCATACATTTTCTGTGTCGTCAATATATAAGTCCTGCCATCAATCACAAGCTCCTCATAAAGGTTTGTCACATAATGAAAGCGTACATTAGGTGCCGTTTTTGCTGCCATAAAAAAAGCATGATCCTGTCTTGCATTAGAGCCAATGATAGAAAGACTTTGAAATCCGCCTCTTCCATTCGTAAGTAAATAGCAGTTTCTTTCTCCTGCATCTAAATTGGGCCAATCCTTTTTTTCAAATACCTGAACCATAATCTGTCATCCCTTCTTATCTGTAATCCCTCAAATATTCTTCAAATTCCTGCACAGAAACCGGTAAAGAAAAATAGCTTCCCTGAAATACACTACATCCGATTTTACTTAATCTCGTATACTGTTCCTTGGTCTGTAGTCCCTCTACAATAACAGGCATATGTAAGCGCTGTGCCATTTCACAGATAGACTCTAAAATCAAATAGCTTCTTTCTTCATTTCTGGTTTCCTGCAAAAATACCATATCAATTTTCAGCTTATCCGCATGAATGTCCTTTAACAAATTTAAAGAACTGTATCCACTTCCAAAATCATCTATTTCAATGGAGAAGCCATACTGCTGCAATTTATGGATAACCTGCAAATGGCTCTCCCAATCATTCATAAATGCGGTTTCCGTTATTTCTAAATTCAAATTTTTCGGATCAATATGATAAGTTTCCACCAACCTTGTAAAATGCTGATATAAATCAAGAAAGAAAAAGTCTTTCGTAGAGATATTGACCGAAATAGAAATATCTGTCAGTCCCTTTTGTTTCCATTCTGCAAGCTTTTTTGCAGCCTCTTCCCAAATATATTGATCCATTTGGGTGATTAATCCTGTCTTTTCCAAGATACCAATAAAATCATTTGGCATCAATAATCCCTTTTGCGGATGATTCCAGCGCACCACTGCTTCTGCACCTACAATATCTCCATGCATATTTGCCTGCGGCTGTAAATACATGCAAAAATCACGTGCATTCAAAGCCTGTTCAAATCCATCTGTAATGTCTTTCTCATATAAGAGCTTGTCCAGAATGATATCATCATAAAAGGCAAACATTTTTTGATAATCACTTTTTAATGTAGAAATGGCAAGATTGGCTTTGTCATACATGACCTGTACACTTTCCTGCGGGTTTGTAATTTTATATACTCCGATCAGAATGCGAAGCTTATAATTATAATCTTCCAATAAAATCTGAAGTTTTTGTGTATTTTTTGCAGCAAGTTCGGGATTAAAATTCGCACTGGGAATCAGCATGGCATACTTATCTCCTGCAATTCTTCCATGAATCACAGTATCATATTTTGCAAGCTGCAATGCTTTTGCCTGCTCTTTTAAAACCTTGTCACCCAGTTTTTCTCCAAATAAATCATTGACCAGTTTAAAATTTCTAATATTAGTACATACCATATATCTTGGGGTATCCGGGTCATTTTTCAAAATACGTTCAGCTTCCTGAAAGAAATAGTTGCGATTATACAATCCTGTTAAACTGTCATGTGTCGCCAGATACTGTTCTCTTTCAAAAGCACGGATTTCTACAGTAATATCCTCCACTTTATAAAAGTAGCCTATGTCATTTCCTCTTTTATCTTTTAAACGTTGCATTTCAACCCGGAAATGATAATTGCCATCCGGTCCACTATAAACCTCGTTCCACGATTCATTCTCTTTTATGTATTCCTTCTTCTTGTTTTCGGAAGGGTGTTGTCTTTGAAATTCTTCTATTTTCAGAAACACTTCTTCCTCTTTAGCACTCAAAAGTTCCTTTGCCTTTTTATTGACATATCTGCATTGGTCATAAGCGTCAAAGCAAAAGATAGCACTATTAATTGCTCCTATTACTTGTACCAGTGTACGTTCTTTCAATTTTCTTGGAATCGAAAAATACGCATAATAATAAATGGTATATGCTAAAATCGCATAGAACAACACAGAAATATCATACGGTGCGTCATTCGTATAGCACAAAATATTTATAAGCAGTACCACCAAAAAGCATCCTATAATATTTACATAGATTTTGTGATATGCCTTTGGTGTTTTACGTTGTTTGCTCCAAAATAAAGCAATAATCGTGACAGCAATCGCATAACAAAAGCCCAAATGAAGATAATGCGGCCACAAAAAGGCAGTGCTCCAGTATTCTGTCTTTAAGCCTGCGTGATACGCTTTTGTCTCTGTGAACATCATTCCATAGTGAACATTTAGCAAAAGCATAACGGTATCAATAGCGGCGCCAATGGGAATCAACTTATGCCATAATGATTTTTCTTCTCTATCTATATACTTTAGGGAAAAATCCAGCATACAGACTAACATCCAGTCTGTCATGGAAAAATATAACCCATTGAACAATGTCGCATGGAGTTCATCCTTTGACCAAATAAAACAACGATAAAAGCATATGGCTATTATTGCTGAAACAAATAAATGAATTAATACCCGGCTATACTTACGCTTATTGCAAAAACAAGCTATGCTGGAACCCATCAATGCAAGGATAAATACACCAAGAAACATACTAAAAATTACTCTACTCATACTACTACTCATGCCTTCCCCTATCACATATAAAAAGAGACTATGGCAACGCTGCCATAATCTCTTTCCATACATCTTAGGTAAATTCTACTCTCTACTCTACAAGCTTATCTACTCTGACAGCACATACTTTATATTCGGGTATTCTGGCGTATTTGTCAAGAGCAGCATTAGTTAAAATATTTACATTTCCATCCGGGAAGTGGAATGGCATCCATGTTTCCCTTGGTGAAACCTTATCTCCAACACGTGCAGTAGTTACAAGAGAGCCTCTTCTGGAGGTAACTTTTACCTTTTCTCCATCTACAATACCAATGCGTACAGCGTCTTCGGTATTTATCTCGATAAAGGAGTGTCCTTCTTTCTCCATAAGTCCAGGAGTTTTTCCAGTCATGGCTCTTGTATTATAGTGATATAAAATACGTCCGGTCATCATAATAAATGGATATTCTTCATCCGGTAATTCTGCACTTGGTGTGTACTGTGCAGGATAGAACCAGCCAAGTCCTCGTGAGAATTTTCCCACGTGGAGAATTGGAGTTCCGGGATGATTTTTATCCGGACATGGCCACTGAATGGACTCTCCCTTATCTAATCTTCTATGACTGATACCTCCGAAAATAGGTGTCACAGAAGCAATCTCATCCATAATTTCTTCCGAGGTCAAATGTGGCTGCGGATATCCCATACGATTCATCAAATCAATGAAAATATCTGTATCAAGTCTCATTTCACCCTCTAAAGTAACTGCTTTTCTTACGCGTTGTACGCGTCTTTCCGTATTACTAAAGGTTCCTTCTTTTTCCGCATAGCTTGTACCAGGCAAAATGACATCGGCATATTGTGCTGTCTCTGTCATAAATAAATCAGATAATACAAAGAAATCTAAACTTTCTAATGCTTTTCTGATATGATTCTGGTCAGCATCTGTTACAACAGGGTCTTCTCCAAAAATAAAGAGACCTCTGATTTCCTTTTTGATTGCAGCAGGGAATACATCTGTTGCATGCATACCAGGTTTATCACTTAGCTTCACGCCCCATGCCTTTTCAAATTTGGCAACAACTTCAGGATTGGTTACTTTTTGATATCCCGGAAAGTCACCAGGCATAGCTCCCATGTCACAAGCTCCCTGAACGTTATTCTGTCCACGAAGCGGATTAACACCACAACCTGATTTTCCAAGCTTACCAACAAGCATTGCCATGTTTGACATAGACATTACACCTTCTGTACCTGTAGAATGTTCTGTGACACCAAGGCAATAAATAATAGGAGCCTTCTTTGCTGTTGCGTACATCAAAGCTGCTTCACGCAAGTGACTTGGGTCAATATGGCAAATTTCTGCAACTCTCTCCGGTGTATATTCTTTTACGATTTCCTTTAATTCTTCAAAGCCTTCAGTTCTTGTTTTGATAAATTCTTCATCGGCAAGTCCTTCGTTGATGATAACATTCATCATACCATTTGCAAACGCAACATTGGTACCAGGCTTCAATTTTAAATGAATATCTGCACTCTTAGAAAGTCCGATATCTCTAGGATCAACTACAATCAGTCTGGTACCGCGCTCTACTGCCTGTCTGATCTGCATACCAATGACCGGATGTGCTTCCTCAGGATTAGAACCAACTAGCATAATAACATCAACATCATTTGTAATATCAGAAATCGGGTTTGTCATGGCACCGGAACCTAATGTCATGGCAAGACCTGCTACGGTTGCCGAATGGCAGACGCGGGCACAGTTATCTACATTGTTTGTCCCAAAAGCACAGCGAACCATTTTCTGAAGCATATAGCAGTCCTCATTTGGAGAACGTGAGCAGGCAAAACCAGCCAAAGCATCAGAACCATATTTTTTCTTAATCTCGGTAAATTTAGAAGCAATCAAATCCAGTGCTTCATCCCAGGTTGCTCTTTCAAACTCACCTGTTTCATGATTCTTGATCAGTGGATATTTCAAACGCTCCGGTGAATGTACAAAATTAAAGGAGCCAAATCTTCCTTTTACGCATAACAGATTTTTATTAGACGGACCATTTGCAGGCTCTACATCTACAATTTTATTATCCTTTACTATCAAATTATACTGACATCCTGTTGCACAGTGTGGACAAGTAGTTAATACTTTTTCTACTTTACCTACCTGATAATTTTTTCTGTTTTTTGCGACCAAAGCACCAGTCGGACAAACATTTGCACAGTTACCGCAAGACTCACAGTTTGTGACCTTCCAATCAGGTCCAAATGGAGCATCAATTAGCGTTCTTGTACCAATTTTTTCATTGTGAAGTGTACCATTACATGCTACTTTATTACAGGTACTTACACATCTTTGACAGTTAATACACAGCTCCGGATAATAGGTTAAAAATGGATTCTCTTTTTTTGCTGCAAATTTAGCAGCGCTTCCCTCATAGCATGATTTTGTAATGCCATACTCATTGGAAAGATCCTGTAAACGACAGTCACCAGACTTACCACATGAGAAGCATCTGACATCATGATTGGCAAGCAGCATATTCAGAACCTGTTTTCTGCTGTTGACAACTCTGTCAGAATTAGTAGTCACTACCATGCCATCCTTTACTTTAGTATTACAAGAGGTTACAAGATGTGGATTACCTTCTACTTCAACAACACACATTTTGCATGCACCAATTTCATTTACATCCTTCAAATAGCAAAGAGTAGGAATTTGAATATCAGCCTGCTTTGCAGCTTCCAGAATGGTTAAATTATCCTCTACTGTAAGATTTTGTCCATCAATGATAAGTTTTGCCATTATTCTCTTCCTCCTTCCACTACACCGCATCCAAAATGGTCACATCTTAAGCATTTACCACACTCCTGCATTGCTTCATCAAAGGACATACCATTTTCTACCGGTTCAAAATTATGTTTTCTTTCTCTTGCAGAGCGATCTGTCAGATGCACTCTGCCATAATGGGTTCTATCATTTTCCTTCGGTTCCGGAATCTGGATATCATCCAGATATTTATGATGGTAGCCTAAATATTCATCAATATTTAATGCTGCGATTTTTCCGGCGCCAATTGCCTTGATAACAGTGGCAGGACCAAATACACAGTCTCCACCTGCAAATACCTTTTCATAGTCCTTTAATCTGGTAGTTGCTTCTGTTTCAAAAGTTTTTCTTCTTGGATTTACATTGTATTTTTCAAATGGTGCAGACACAATATCCTGTCCAATTGCCATAAGTACAACTTCGCAGGGAATCTCAAGCTGCGGCTTATTAGCCGGTGTAGTAGATGGTTTACCCTGTCTGTCATATACACTAATCTGCTGCGGTGTCGTTAAAAAGGCCCGCACATTTCCATTTTCATCTGTAAGAATTTTTCCCGGTGCATTTAAAGTAAGGAGTTCTACACCTTCTTCAATTGCCCCCTGAATTTCTGACGGAAGCGCAGTCATATCTACCTGACGTCTTCTGTAAACAATGGTAACTTCTTTTGCATTGCAACGGATTGCAGAACGTGCGCAGTCCATTGCTACGTTTCCGCCGCCCACAACAACGACACGCTTGCCTGTATAATCAGGAATATTTCCTCTACCGATATCTCCAAGCATATCTACTGCGGAATAAACTCCATTTGCGTTTACTCCCTCTACGTTTACTGTTTTACCGGTCTGTGCGCCAATTGCAATATAAACTGCATGATACTCCTCTAACAGTTCCTCCATTGTTACATCTGTACCAACGGTCACGTTATATCTGACCTCAATATTTCCCGTAGATAAAATAGCTGCAATATCTTCATCTAATCTATCCTTTGGCAAGCGGTAATTTGGAATACCATAACGAAGCATACCGCCTAAGTGATCTCTTTCTTCAAATACCACAACCTTATGTCCCATTAAGGAAAGGAAATAGGCTGTTGTCAAACCACTTGGACCGCCTCCTACGATTGCAACCTTTTTACCTGTAGCTACATTACATTCAGGTACTTTCACTTCGTTTGCAGCAATCTGGTCTACCGCAAACTTCTTAAGACCACGAATATTGACAGGACTGTCAATTAAATCTCTTCTGCATTTTTCTTCACAAGGATGCTCACAGATAAAAGCACAAGCAGTAGGAAATGGATTATCATGTCTAATCAGATTAATCGCATCTGCATATCTATGCTCACCAATTAAAGCTATATATCCCGGTATATCTACATGTGCAGGACAGTAAGAAATACAAGGTACTTTCTGACCAACTTCATCCTGACATCTGTGCTCATGAATATGACTCATATATTCATCATGGAAAAGCTCTACACTTTGTAATACAATATTGGCTGCTTCATATCCTATAGCACAATCAGCAGTATCCTGAATCATCTTTGCCAGTTCTACCATGCTATTGAAGGTTTCCATATCTGCCTTACCTTCTAAAATACGCAGCATCATATTTTCTACCTGTTCCAAACCATCTCTACATGGTACACATTTACCACACGTCTGGCTTCTTGAGCTTTGTAAAAACGAAAGTTGTACTGCAATTGGACATACTCCCGGTGGTGTCGCCTTGACACGCTTCATGAACTTATCAACAAACTTTGTTGTCTTATCATTCATTTCATTTTTCTGTATGATTTTCTTCTGATACATGAAAACCTCCTAATTGTTATTTTATTCCTTATGTAAGTGCTTACATTCATCGCAACTAATAAAGAAAATATTCTCACGCCTATCACAGTTCCTATCATACTATACTTTTATGCAACGTACAATTTAATTAATTATTTAACAAACTTCTGCATAATTATTCTTTCTTCCCCTGAAAATATAAAAAGAACTGCTTTCCATGCACGATATTTAGAGCATGTAAGCAGTTTCATAGTTATTTGTTATTTTGTTTCATTTCCACATTCCCCAGTATCACCACGCATGATTTCAATGCCATGCTGTAAGCTTCCAAGACAATAGTCCAGGGATTCTCGCACTGCCTTTGGGCTACCAGGCAAGTTGATAATCAAAGTTTTGTTTCTCATGACACTTACCGCCCGACTCAGCATTGCTCTTGGTGTTATGGTAAGGCTGTACGCTCTGATTGCCTCTGCAATACCCGGTACATTTCTAGTCGCTGCACGAAGTGTCGCTTCCGGTGTATGGTCTCTTGGTGAAAGCCCTGTTCCTCCTGTCGTGAAAACTACATCTACTTTTTCATCATCTGCCAGTCTTACCATTTCCTGATACAATAATTCTTCTTCATCAGGAAGCACCTTCATGCTGACGACCTCCCACCCCTGTTCATCCATGTATGCCTTAATGGTTGGTCCGCTCAGGTCTTCTCTTTCTCCACGGCTTCCCTTATCACTTGCTGTAATGATTCCGATACGAAATCCCATGCCTAATCCTCCTTTATAAGTAACTCATCGCCTACCTTAATTGTACCGCCATGAAGTACTCTTGCAAATACACCCTCTCTTGGCATGATGCAATCTCCTACCATATGAAAAATCTCACATTCCGAATGGCACTTTTTACCAATCTGTGTTATTTCCAATACCACATCATTGCAGGTAAAAACAGTTCCTACAGGGAACGTTTTAAAGTCATATCCCTCTACCAACAGATTTTCTCCAAAAGCCCCATCTGCTACATCAGCTCCTCTGGCACGGAACTTTTCTACTTCTTCAAAAGATAAGAGACTCACCTGCCTATGCCAGTTTCCCGCATGTGCATCATGTTCCAATCCATAATTCTCTATAAAGGTACATTCACCAATATTTTTCTTTGCAGTACCTTTTTTCTCGCTGATACAAACAGCCTTCACAATTCCCATTTTCTTAGCCTCCAATTTGAAACATCTTCCGCTTATCTGCTTCAGCCTGTTCCTCTGTAAAATGATGCTCCTTTGGCTTTCCCAAAACAGCAGCCTCGATTTGTTCTTTTATTTTTTCATTACTTAAGCCTGCTCGTAATAACGGCTTCAATTCCATTCCTTTATCCGAATGTAAACAAAGCTTCAAGCGCCCTTCTGCAGTTAATCTCACACGATTACAGCTATTGCAAAAGCTATGAGACATCGGGCTGATAAAGCCAAGCTTTCCCTGAAAATCAGGAAAGGCATAGTAGCTCGCCGGTCCATTTCCAAGCTTTCCTTCATAGCTTTGTGCTTTACCAAAAGCATACTCTAATCGTTCTAACAAAGCATCTGATGCAATCCCTGTAAATTCCTTACCACAGCCAATAGGCATCAGTTCAATGAATCGAACATCTATCGGTGCATTTTTTGCAAGCTCCGCTACCTGTAAAAGACTGTCTTCATTTAACTCTTTACAGGGTACACAATTTATTTTTACATGGATTCCAGCCTCCAATGCCATAGCAATTGCCCTGTTTACTTTTTCGTAAGCATCTACACCGGTTATCTTTGCAAAAACATCCTTATCTCTTGTGTCCAGACTGATATTGACACTGGTTAAGCCTGCTTTTTTTAAATCCTCTGCCTTTTCTGCAAACAACACACCATTCGTCGTCATACCAATTTCCTCAATACCGGAAATCGCATGGATTTTTTCTACCAGCCATATAAAGTTTTTCCTGACCAGGGGCTCTCCACCTGTCAGTCTGATTTTTTTGATACCAAGTCCCGCAAAAATAGCTGCCACACGATATAATTCTTCTAATGTCAAAAGTTCCTCATGTGGAATAAGTGGCACACCTCCTGCAGGCATACAATATTTACAGCGCAGATTACATTTATCCGTAACTGAAATGCGAAGGTAATCAATATTTCTTCCTAAATTATCCTTCAACTTTTTTCCTTCCTACTCTTTTTCTATTTGAAAATACTGCTTGATACAAGCATAAATTTGAGCTGTATCCTCTAGTGCAAATACAGGACAGGGAACCTCCTCTTTTGCTACAATATCCGTTGCTACACAAAGTAAAGTCTCTGGTCTGCATACACAGGCACTCGAAATTTCGCCTCTCACTACCTCAATTTTAGGATAAGGCGACTTTTTCATCCCCTCAATAATTATGACATCTATGTCATTTTCTTCCTTCATAAAAGCTATCAGCTCTTCTATCGTCTTTTCTTTTTGCCCAAGGATTGCATATTGCTTTTTTGAATATATGATACTACATCCTGCACCTCGTTTTGTAAAACGATAGCTGTCTGTCCCTTCATGGTCTATTTCAAATTCATGTCCATCATGTTTAATCACTCCAACCCGATAGCCATCTCTGATAAACTCATCCATCAGTCTTTCTATCAATCCTGTTTTTCCACTGTTCTTTACAGCACTTACACAAAATACGACAGGAAAGCACAACTGTAAATATTCTTCCTTTGTATTGATGTTTTGCACCACCTTTTTATCAAAACAAGTCATTTCTAAAGGAATATACTTTGTTGCTGCTCTGTCCAATAAAGCCATCAGCCGATGCTTGTCCTCTGCAATGAGCTCCTCTATCAAAGGTAACATTTTTTTGGAATAAATGGCACACAATGGATGTGTATGCTCCTCATCTACTATGCAATAACAATCATAGTCAGAAGATAGATAATTTTGCATATAGGAAACCAACTCTTTTTTCAGAAAAGGCATGTCTACTGCACAGACAAAAACATACTCTGTTTTAGCTGCATTTAAAAGCTGATAGATGCCTGCTAACGGTCCAAAGGAGGTTTGCTCATCATATAGAACTCTGCAACCATACTTTTCATATGTCCCTTTGTCGGCTGCGGAAATAAGCACCTCCCCTAAATCGCATAATTCATCTCGTATCCTTTCTAAAAAGGTTTTTCCCTGATAGTCTAATAATGCTTTATTTTTTCCCATTCTGGTACTTTTTCCACCGGCAAGAATACCAATTGTCATTTGCTGCATTGTTCTACCCCTTCTATTTCATATATCTGACTGTTACCATATCACCTGTTTTCATATTTTTTCCTGCCGGTAAATCAATAAAGCAATTACATTCTGTCATATTGGCAATCACACTGGAACTATGGATTTTTGATGGAAGTGACACAAATCCTTTTTCTGCATAAGCTCGTATCAGACGTCTATGCTTATTCTTTTTTGGATACTCTCCTTGAAAAATCGCTGTTGTCACAAAAGGTTCATAGGAGGTATGCTGCAGCAAACAGGAAGCTACACTCCAAAAATAGAGTTCAAAATTTGCCAGCGCTGCATAAGGGTTTCCGGATAAACTTAATATCAGCTTATCTTCTAATATTGAAGCCTTTGTAGGTGTCCCCGGTTGAATATTTGCATGGTCAAAAATCTGTTTTGCACCCAAATCACTTAATACTGCCGGCACGAAATCTTTTTTCCCTACGGAAACACCGCCTGTTGTTATCACAATATCCGCCTTAGCAACTGCCTTTAAAATTGCCTCAGC
>CAMBAN010000043.1 GCA_945864145.1 uncultured Lachnospiraceae bacterium
TTAACAGCTCGTCATAGAAAAGCACGGTAATCAGTTCTCTCAGACGTTCATCACTACCAAGAACCTGTGTATTGTCTGCTTCGATATTCTCGTTAGAAGAATTGCCGTCATTTTCTTTTTTAACAGCGGCAAGTATGGAGGAAACAAAATATTCCAGTTGTATTTTATCCGGATACTGGTCATAAATCACACTTCCCTCATAATCCATGGTATTAAGCATATCATTCATTATGATTTGAAGCTTTTTTACATAGGCGGGATACATTTGCTGCAGATAGGATAAATCTTCCATAATCTGCTGCTCTGAAATCTGGTTCCAGCCTGCAAAAGCAGGAATATTTGCGTAAAGTGGGTAAAAATGAAATGTTTCAAACATAGATACATACCTCCTTTTCTACTGAATAATATATGCACAAGGAGTAGAAAGGTTCCCATGGGTTGTGGTAGAATAAATGCGAAATGAGGTAAGGTATGGAAAGTTTAAAAGCATATTTAGAGGAACTTGTTCAAAAAAAGGAAATGGTTTTACAGGCTATTTTGAGCAATCCAAGAGAGAAAGAAAAAGGAAGTAAAATAAAAATCAGACCGATGCTGTTAAAGGGTGAAAGAATGTATCAGGCAGAAAGCTTTATTGGTACCAAGGCATTTCATGAAAATTTTTCCATGGATATGCTTGCTTCCTATGTCGTAGAAAAAATGGAAGATAATTTCAAACAGCTCGAAATGGATACAGAGACAGAAAAGGTAACGGCTTTAATCAGTAAAAAAGGGAAGGTTACCGTAAAAAGAAAGAAAAAGGAAAAGAAAGAGGAAATAAATCAGGACAAAATGCAGCATAATAAGGTAAAACAATATGTTTTACCGACAGATGTACCGGTTCCTTTTTTGGTAGATTTAGGAGTACAGACTGCAGATGGAAAAATTGTAAAGGCGCACTATGACAAATTTAAGCAGATTAACAGATATTTGGAGTTTGTAAGAGATATTCTTCCAAGCCTGCCAAAGAACAGAACGTTAAATATCATAGATTTTGGCTGTGGTAAATCTTATCTGACTTTTGCATTATACTATTTTCTAACAGAAGTCCATCAGTATGATATCCGTGTTATAGGATTGGATCTGAAAGAGGATGTAATTGCAAAGTGTAATGCTTTAAGCAAGAAATACGGATATGATAGGCTTTCTTTCTATGTAGGAGATATCAGCACCTTTGATGGTTTGGATGAGGTAGATATGGTAGTTACTCTGCGTGCATGTGATGTGGCTACAGACTATGCATTAGAAAAAGCAGTAAAGTGGAATGCGAAGGTTATTTTTTCCGTACCATGCTGTCAACATGAGTTAAATAAGCAAATGTCCTGCGAACTTTTGGAGCCGGTATTCAAATATGGGCTGATTAAGGAACGAATGGCAGCACTCCTGACAGATGCGTATCGTGCGAACTTATTAGAAGAATTTGGATATGATACACAGATTTTAGAGTTTATAGATATGGAGCATACGCCAAAAAATATTTTAATCAGAGCTGTAAAAAGAACAGGTATGGCGTATAAGCCGGGAGAAAGCTCAAAGAGCAAAAAGACCAGGGAGGAGCTGGGGGAACTTGCGGAATTTTTACATATTCAACCAACTCTACAGACTTTATTAGATTGTCATAAGGAAGAATAGAAGATGAAAAAGAATTTGATAAAGCTTGCGGTATGCATACTTGTGTTTTTTGTGACACTTTTTATTTCTGTGAATGTATATAATCAAAGAAATACAGACATGACAGCAGAAATGAGCAAGGCACAGCTTCCGTTGGTGCATATGGAAACAGGAGGCATTGCTTTTAATACGCTGCATGGATTAAAACAGAATATTGATGGGGTCTTTTTAAGGGATACGCTGACTCCTTTGGAAGATGGCAGAAAACTGACCTTTGTTGTGGAAAAATATGGAAACACCATTAATAACATTCTGTTTGAAGTACGTAGCATTGATGGCACAAGACTGGTAGAAAGTACACAGGTTACCAGATTTTCGGAGGATGATGATGAAATCCGTGCAACTGTGACCATTAAGGATTTAATAGATCCTGCTGTGGAATATAACTGGATTTTGAAGCTGATGGTAGGTGACAGGGAAATTCAGTATTGCACGAGAATTATGGATGTGACAGATTACTATACGGATGAAAAGCTTGCTTTTGTGAAGTCTTTTCACGAAAAGACCTTTGATAAGGAAACAGTAAAAGAACTTTCGGATTATATGGAATCAAATTCCAAAGGTGATAATACGACGTTGAATCATGTAGATATTCATTGTAATCTTTCCCAGCTTTCCTGGGGAGATTTATCCGTAAAACAGGTGACAGACACCGATTTTGTGATTAATGAGATTGACGAAAGCACAGCGTCGATTTATGCAGATTTTTTGGTACAGACAACGGAAAACGACAAGGATATCCTATATAAGGTCAGAGAATACTATCGTATTCGTTATTCAAAGGACAGGATATATTTACTGGATTATGAAAGAGATATGAACCAGATTTTTGATCCGACTGCAAATGTATATGCCAGTAATAAAATAATGCTTGGTATCAGAAATCCCCAGGTACAGATGGCAGAAAGTGATGGAGGCAGCAATCTTGCCTTTGTGAATGAAGGACAGCTTTTCTGTTATCATGCGGCAGACAAGAAAATGGCATATATTTTCAGCTTTTATGATGACAGGGATATTCGTACCTACTATGCACATCATGATATCAAGATTTTGAATGTTGATGAAACAGGTAATGTAAGCTTCATGGTCTATGGATACATGAACAGAGGTATTCATGAAGGTGAAATCGGTATTCAGGTTTATGAATATAATGGTATGCTCAATCATATTGAGGAACAGATATTTATACCTTACAACAAGACCTATGCAACGCTGAAAGCAGACATTGAAAAACTTTCTTACGTGAATAAAAGCGATATATTATATCTGTACTTGGATGGATATATTTTGGCGGTAGATTTGCTTGAGAAAAGTTATACAGAGATTGCTTCTATGCTGCAGGAAGGAAGCTTTCAGGTATCAGACAGTGATGAAATGCTTGTTTGGCAGAATACAGAGGAAATCTATGACTGCAATAAGCTGATTTTGATGAATTTGAACACAGGTAAACAAACAGAAATAACGACAACTGCGAATAATTGTATTATGCCACTTGGCTTTATCAATGATGACCTGATTTACGGAGTGGCACATGTATCTGATATTATGACAGATGTGTCAGGTGTGATGACTTTCCCGATGTATGTGGTATATATTCAAAATGAGCAAGGGGATATTTTAAAAAGCTATGAGCAAACAGGCGTTTATGTGACAGGAAGTTCTGTAGAGGACAATCTGATTACATTAGAGCGAGTGGTGAAAAATGAGTCCGGGGATGGCTATACACCAACAACAAGTGACCAGATTGTAAATAATATTATGCCTGAGGAGGGGCAAAATACAGTAGAAACGGTAGTGACGCAAAATTATGAAAAGATTGTGCAGATTGTACTAAAGAGTGAAATCCAATCAAAGAGCTTAAAGATTACCAATCCAAAGGAAATTTTGTATGAGGGGGATAAATATCTGGTACTGGATTTAGAAAATTCCATTTCAAGATATTACTGCTATGGTCAGGAAGGAATCGATGCGACCTTTACCCATCCTTCAGATGCAATCAATCTTGCCAGTGAGAATAATGGTACAGTCATTGATGAAAACGGTAAATATATATGGAAGAAGACAACAAGAAGAACGAGAAACCAGATTATGAAAATTACAGGCAGGGCAGCGGATGCAGAAACCAAGGATTTGGCAGTATGTCTGGAGACAATTATGGACTATTATGGCTATTCCGTACCGGTACAGAAATTCCTGGATGAAGGGGAAACGGCAACACAAATTCTGGAAACATACTTGCCGGACTACAAAGTACTTGAACTGGAAAATGCAAGTCTGGATGCCATGCTCTATTACGTTAATTTAGATATTCCTGTGATAGTGAGCTTAGGTGATGAACGTGCGGTACTGTTAATTGGTTACAATGAAGTAAGTGTTGTCCTCATGAATCCACAAAATGGTACAGTAAGTAAAATGGGTATGAATGATGCAGCAGAGCTTTTTGAAGCTAATGGCAATCAGTTTATGACTTGTATTCCTTATTATGATTCATAAATGAAAGATTTTATAAAAGTAAGCACAAAGTTGTGTATACAATAATACAATCTTGTGCTTACTAAAGAATCCTGAAAGAGGCAGGCTATGGAAATTGCTTTTATCCATTAACATAATATCTGAAGCTGGATACATGTATACATGAATTTTGCATATTGACATATGTTTACAAATATTGTAGTATACAATAAGACGTACAACGATGAACGTGATAATGTTCGTCGTTTATTTTTTTAAAAACACTTTAGTGCAGTAAAACATGATAGTGATAAAACGTGTAAGTGCTAAAGAAATAATTTTTAAGGAGTGAATACTTGTGTTTAGGTACATTGTTAAGCGAGTTGTACTTGCGATTGTTACGGTATTTGTGATTGCAGCGATTACATTCTTTACGATGAATGCAATTCCGGGTGGTCCGTTTGCATCTGAAAAGGCCCCAAGTGCTGAGGTGCAGAGAGTGTTAGAGGAAAGATATAATCTGGATAAACCGGTTTATCAGCAATTCTTCATTTACATCAGGAATTTCTTACATGGAGATTTAGGTGTTTCATTAAAGACCGGAAGAAGCATTTCTACAGTTATTGGAGAATCTTTCCCTGTTTCTGCAAAGCTTGGTGGAATGGCTGCTCTGGTAGCAACAATTGTAGGTCTTGTGCTTGGTAGTATTGCCGCATTAAAGAGAAACAGTATTATAGATAGAGTTATCGTATTTTTAACAACCTTTGCAACGGCAGTACCAAGCTTTGTACTTGCAACGATTCTGTTGTCTGTATTTTGTCTGACTTTAAAATGGGTTCCGGTATGGAGTGCGACAGAATCACATTATGTATTACCTGTCATTGCGCTTTCCTTATATCCAATGGCATACATTACAAGATTAACCAAAACAAGTATGTTAGATGCATTAGGACAGGATTATGTCAGAACAGCAAACGCAAAGGGTGTTGCGGGCTGGAAGGTTATCTTCAAGCATGCACTTCGTAATGCGGTAATTCCTGTTATTACCTATGTAGGACCAATGCTTGCCTACATTCTGACAGGTAGTCTGGTTGTAGAAAACATTTTCACAATCGGTGGACTTGGCTCCAAGTTTGTATCAAGTATCACAAATCGTGATTACACAATGATTATGGGAACTACCATGTTCCTTTCTATCATCATGGTAACCATGAACTTACTGACAGATATTATTTACAGTATTGTGGATCCTCGAATTAAGCTTGATTAAGCGTTAGAAAGGTATAGGTAAAAATGGAAAAGCAGTTGGAAAAGGATACACTCCCAAAGAAAAGTGTATTGAGTGCACAGATTAATTTAGAAAAATTCGATTTTAGCGATAATGCTTTTGAAAAGGCAACTGAAGAAGAAAAACGACAGCAGGATGTTATGAGTGAGTCTACTACCTTCTTTAAGGATGGTATGAAGAAGCTTATGAAAAATCCGCTTGCCGTTATGAGTATTGTAGTATTGGTATTTATTCTGGCAGTGATTGTGGTAGCACCACATGTTGTTCCTTATTCTTATTCCCAGATTATTTCAGTAAACGGAAAAAGAGACAAGACAGCTAAGAACTTAAAACCGTTCCAGTATTCAGAAAATGAGCTGAAATACATGGCTGAGGGTGGCAAGGTATTTCCACATATCATGGGTACGGATGCCCAGTGCAGAGATTACTTTATCCGTGTTGTTTACGGTACCAGAGTATCTTTGGCTGTTGGTATTTTTGCAAGTGTTCTGGTTTTAATCATTGGACTTTTGTACGGTAGTATATCGGGTTATTTAGGTGGAAAGGTCGATTTGATTATGATGCGAATTGTCGACATCATATATTCGCTACCTGACATGCTTGTCATTATTTTGTTATCTGTTGTATTAGATGAGACTTTGAAAGCTGCGATTGAAGGTACTGCATTAAGTAAGCTTGGTACCAACATGATTTCTTTGTTTATCGTATATGGCTTGTTATACTGGGTTGGTATGGCACGCTTGGTACGTGGACAGATTCTTACCATTAAAAATAATGAATATGTACTTGCTGCAAAGACAACCGGTGCAAAGACAGGAAGAATTATCAAAAAGCATATTTTACCTAACTGTGTCAGTGTTATTTTTATTTCAACAGCATTACAGGTGCCATCCGCTATTTTCACAGAGAGCTATTTAAGCTTCCTGGGCTTAGGTGTAGCTGCACCGATGCCGTCCCTGGGAAGTCTTGCAAATGCTGCTCGAGAGGGCTTACAGAGTTATCCTTATAAATTATGGATTCCGGCAGTTGTTATTTGTTTAATCGTTCTTTCCTTTAACCTTTTAGGTGACGGATTACGAGATGCATTTGACCCTAAGCTGAAAAAATAATGGATAAGATAAGCCAAGTGGAGGTTAGTTATGAGTGAAGAATACATATTACAGGTCAAGGATTTAAAAACTTCCTTTTTTACAGATTCGGGAGAAGTAAAAGCAGTAAATGGTGTTAATTTTAATCTTGCACCGGGAAAAATCCTTGGTATTGTTGGAGAGTCTGGTTCCGGTAAGAGCGTAACTGCATATTCTATTATGCAGATACTTGCTTCAACAGGTAGAATCGTTGGTGGAGAAGTGCTTTATCGTGGTCAGGATATTACAAAATTTGATAAAAAACAGATGAAAAATTTCCGTGGAAAATGCTGTAGTATTATTTTCCAGGATCCAATGACCAGTTTAAATCCTGTATTTACTATTGGAAATCAGCTGATGGAGGCAATTTTACTCCATACAGATAAAGATAAAAAACAGGCAAAAGCAAGAGCGATTGAAATGCTTGAGCTTGTAGGTGTAAACGAACCGGAGAAACGTATTAAACAGTATCCACATGAGCTTTCCGGTGGTATGAGACAGCGTGTTATGATTGCTATGGCGCTTGCCTGTGAGCCTGATATTTTGATTGCAGATGAGCCTACAACAGCTTTGGATGTAACTATTCAGGCACAGATTTTAGAGCTGATGCAGGATTTACAGAAAAAAATGGGCATGGCAATTATCATGGTAACCCATGATTTAGGTGTTATTGCAGATATGTGTGACGAAATTATCGTTATGTATGGCGGTCGTGTATGCGAAAGAGGAACAGCTGAGGATATTTTCTATCGCCCGGCTCATGAGTATACAAAGGGCTTATTACGTTCTATTCCAAAGGCTGATGGCAGCAAGGAAAGATTAGTGCCGATTGCAGGTACACCGATTAACCTGTTGAATATGCCAAAGGGTTGCGCTTTCTGCGCAAGATGTGAGGAAGCAATGAAAATTTGCTTAGACCAGATACCACCACAGGTACAAATGCCGGACGGACATTATGCATCCTGCTGGCTTGCCTATAAACAGATGATGGATGCCAATAAGCAGGAGGAGAAATAAATGAGCAGTGAATATTTAATTGAAGTGGAAGATTTGAAACAGTACTTCCCGATTAAAACAGGCTTTTTTAAGACTACTCCTTTAAAGGCAGTAGATGGTGTTACTTTTCAGATTAAACCGGGTGAAACACTTGGTCTTGTAGGAGAGTCAGGCTGTGGTAAGACAACAGTAGGACGTTCTATCCTCAGATTGTATGAGCCGACCTCAGGAACTGTTAAGTTCAGAGGGGAAGAAATTACCGCAAAGAATATGGCAGAGCATAGAAAAAATATGCAGATGGTTTTCCAGGATCCTTATTCTTCTTTGAACCCACGTATGACAGTAGAGGATATTATCGGAGAGCCTCTTGATGTTCATAAGTTATATACAAATAAAGCAGAACGAAGAGAGAAGATTTTGGGCTTAATGGAGCTTGTTGGCTTGAATGCTGAGCATGCTACCCGTTATGCACATGAGTTTTCCGGTGGACAAAGACAGCGTATTGGTATTGCCAGAGCGCTTGCAGTAAATCCACAGTTTATTGTCTGTGATGAGGCTGTCAGTGCCTTAGACGTTTCCATTCAGGCGCAGGTTATCAATATGTTTGAGGATTTGCAGGAAAAGTTAGGTGTTGCGTATTTGTTTATTGCGCACGATTTACTGGTAGTCAGACACATTTCTAATAGAATTGCTGTTATGTATCTTGGAAAAATCGTGGAAATTGGTGATGCAGATGAAGTATATGACCATCCGATTCACCCATACACAGAGTCATTGTTAAGTGCAGTACCAATTCCAGATCCGGTTATTGCAAAACAGAGCAAGAGAATTGTACTGACAGGTGATGTACCAAGTCCTATGAGAATGCCTTCCGGATGTCCATTCCGTACCAGATGCCGTTATGCAACAGCAAAGTGCGAAGAGATTTGCCCAAGTCTTGAAGACAAGGGAAATGGACATATGGTAGCATGCCATAACAGATGATTTTAACAGGCTATGACCTGATTAAAATAAATCCCAATGAGGAAAATAAGGAGGAAATATCATGAAGAAGTTTTCAGCAATGGCGTTGTCCACAGCTTTAGTTGTAACAACTTTAGCTGGCTGTGGTTCTACAGCTACAGAAACAACAACTGACAGTGCCACAACAGAGACAACAGTAGCTACAGAAACAACAACAGAAGCTACAACAGAAGCAGCAGTCGCAGACGATGCTGACGCAGTAGACCCACATGATTGGGCAGAATACGATGCATTAATCGATGAAATCAGAACAACAACTGATTACGAAGCACGTGAAGCTATGATGCATCAGGCAGAAGATATGCTTATGGAAACAGGAGCACTTTTACCAATTTACTATTACAATGATATCTATATGCAGAAATCAAATGTAACAGGCATTTATTGTAATGCTTATGGATTTAAGTATTTTATGTTCGCTAATGCAGATAGTGATACATTAAGACTCAACCTTGCAAGTGAGCCTGATAAGCTTGACCCGGCATTAAACTCATCAGTAGATGGTGCTTGTTTAGCAGTTAACTCTTTCTCAGGTCTTTATACTTATGACGAAACAGGTAATCCTGCAGCAGATTTAGCAGCTACAACAGAGGTTAGTGAAGATGGTATGACATATACTTTCACATTACTTCCAGACTTAAAGTGGTCTGATGGTTCTGAATTAAATGCAAACGATTTTGTTTATTCCTGGAACCGTGCAGTTGCAGAAGAAACAGCAGCTGACTATGCTTACATGTTTGATGTAATTGCCAGAACAGACGATGGTGCACTTAATGTAACAGCAAGCGAAGATGGACAGACATTAACAGTAGTTCTTGGCTCTCCATGTGCTTACTTCCTTGACCTCTGTGCATTCCCGGCTTACTATCCTGTAAAACAGGAAGCAGTAGAATCTGCAGCTGATTGGCAGACAAATCCAGGTGCCTGGTGTCAGGATGCAGGCTTCGTTTCAAACGGTGCTTATACATGTACAGCATGGACACATGACGAGTCTATGACTTATACAAAGAACCCATATTATCACAGAGCTGATGAAGTTTCTGTTGAAACACTTCAGTTCATGTTAAGTGATGATGATACAGCTATTTATGCAGCTTACAATGCTGGTGACTTAGACTTCATTGATACTGTTCCAACAGATGAAATCCAGTCATTATTAGACAACCCAGAGTTCGTAATCGCTGATAACCTTGGAACATACTATGTAAGTTTCAATGTAAAGAGCCCATTATTTGATGGAAAGACAGCAGCTCAGGCTAACGCTATGAGACGTGCATTCTCACTTTTAGTTGACCGTGACTATATCTGTGAGAACATTGGTCAGACAGGACAGAAGCCAGCTAATTCATTTATTCCAGAAGGAATGGCTGATGGTAATGGTGGAATCTTTAAAGAGAACGACAGCAGCTATACTTATCCGGATGCAGATACAGTTGGTTACTATAATCCAACAGCAGATGCATATGAAGATAACTTAGCAGAAGCGATTGAGTTATTAAAGTTTGCCGGATATGAGTTCACAGATGACGGAATGTTATCTGATGCTACACCAATCTCCTTCGAGTATTTAACAAATGATACTTCAGGACACGTAGCTGTTGCAGAAGCTCTTCAGGCAGATTTCTCTGCAATTGGTATTGAAATGTCTATCAAGACATGCGACTGGAACGTATTCTTAAATGAAAGAAAGTCAGGAAACTATGACATTGCTCGTAACGGCTGGTTAGCAGACTTCAACGATCCTATCAACATGCTTGAAATGTGGACAACAGATTCAGGAAACAACGACGCTCAGTTTGGTAGATAATTCCTGAAAGGAATATAAGAGGGTTGCGGCAAGGCAAGTCCTTAGTTAATCATGGAGCAATGTATTTTGTCGAAAAGACAAGATACATTGCTCTTTTTTTGAACACAGTTTTTCTGTTCAGAATGACTGACAAAATGACGATATATTATTCACAGTAAAGGGGTCGTTATTATGCCAAGCCAGGAAAAAAGTATTGATTTTTATGAGCAGAAGCTCATTTTTCAAAATTTAAAAAAAATACGCAGGTCTGATTGTATCACAGGAAATCAATCAGAACGAAAAGTAATTGGTGTTACCTTCATGATAGACCAGAAAACAAAAACAACATATACTTGGAAGGTACAGATAAAAAATACCTCTTCTACCGAAAAAAAATTACTCGAAGTTTTTTCCAATTATGGAAAAGAACAGGAAAGGTATGAAATTTCTTTAACAGAACTAAATCCTAAAAATGCAACCATGTTAGAAATGTTTGCCTATTGCAGCTATGCTGATTTTTGTTTACATGGTGCACAAAGTGCCTTTGGTTCTTTTGAAGAGTTAAAAAAATATTTATCTATGGCAGGAACACAGAGACTTTGTACAAACAGAAGGTCTTATGAGGAGTTAACTACCAAAAAGAGAAATTGGGAGGTCATTGTAAAGAGAATGAGACAGGAGTATTTGGATGCAGGCTTATATGCACAATACCAGTCTTGTTTGTATTTGCAGGATGTCTTTGATTTTTTATATGAAAAAAAGGACAATAAAGAATGGGATATCTGTGCAGACGAACCTGTATTTTTGGAAGATAAGCAGGAAATAGAGGATAAAACTGCAGAAGCAGTCATACATAGTATGCAAAAAGAATGGGAAAAATATTGCATAGATTCCGATACAAATACATAAAAATGTAAAATGAAATGGATAAAATTATTGCTTATCATAGCGTGTTGCATTTTTTTTAGTATTTGTGAAAAAAGCTGGAAAACAGAAAGAGAAAGCATACAGATATCCGAAACGATATCCGGTGCCGGTTTTCAGATAAAACTGAGACAGCAACAAGGGATACTTTATAGTGACCCGGAAACGATAGCAGTAGAAATGGCTTATGCAATGCTTCCTACAGAAAAAGAAAATAGCTGTTTTTGGAGAGATTACGGGGAACTTACCCAGGAGCAAAGAGTGGAATTTTGGAAAGCACTTATTATTCTTTCCAGAACTAATCTATACAAAGCATGGATAGATGCGGAATTTCCGAAAAAATTAGAGTTTCCTGTGGATAAGCTTGCAATAACAAAGGAAATAAGTGGAAAAGAAACAAAGGATGCCCTGAGTGCACAAGAAAAAACTCAGGGCATTATTGTTTGCTTTGGCACAGAAGTAAAGTATCTGCCTTATTTCTTTTTAAGCGCAGGAGAGACAAGAGCCGGGAAAATATGTAAGGATGATAAAGAAAACGACAGTTATGTCACTCTTGAAAAAAAGTCGAAAGAAGAATTTTTAGATGAACTGCAAGAAAATTTTGCGGTGTCAACCATGGAGTTTGAATGGAAAAGAGACGACGCAATGTATGTGGAAGAAATAGAAATGCAAGGCATGGTACTTAATGTTTCTGAATTTCAAAAAATTTTTCAATTACCGTCTCCTTGTTTTTTTGTAGAAGAGCAGGGGAATCAAATCCTGTTTACAACAAAAGGAATTGGCCATGGATATGGTATGAGTGTAAATTATGCGCTAAAACTGGCAAAATGTGGCAGGAGTGAGGAAGAGATTTTGCAATATTTTTTTGAGAATATACAGTTGGAAAGAAAATATGGTGTATAAAATTGAGCGCTTCGGGAATGATAGGAATACGGAGGTTTTGATATGAAGAAGAGTAAATTTTTTACCGGAGCGCAGAAGGAAAAAGCCAGTATCATTGCTGCTTCGGTTTTTGTGTTATCAGCATTGACCTTGACAGGTGTATATTTTTCTACCAAGGAGGAGCCACAGGAGGAAAATTTAATAGACTTTGCTAAAAATACAGAAACGAAAGAAGAAACAGTAGAAGAAAAAAAAGAGGAGAAGCAGCTTGCTAAGGTAACTCAGATACCCGAGAACAGATACGTAGATTTATCCAAAAACAGTGATATGGATGCAGAACCAAGTTATACAGAGGTGGTTTCCCCAGAGGTTATCAATGAGGAAGCTTCTGTGATAGCTGAGGAGGAAGAGATAACAGAAACAAAGGTATATACCTTTGGACCTGAGGAAACACTGCAATGGCCTATTGTTGGCAGCGTGTTAGTCAATTTTAGCATGGATAAAGCGGTTTATTTTGAAACGATGCAGCAGTACCGTTATAGCCCGGCAGTTTCAATAGCAGCAAAGGAGGGAGAAACGGTTACAGCAGCGGCGGATGGTATCGTAAAAAAAATATCTACAGAGGCAATGACTGGTAATACTGTTGTCATTTCTCTGGGAAGTGGTTATGAACTGACTTATGGACAGTTGACAGATATTACAGTCCAGGAGGGAGATGCGGTAGAAGCCGGAGCATATATTGGAAAGATTGCAGCACCAACGATATATTATACAGAGGAAGGATGCAATTTGTATGTGGCTTTGACCAAGGATGGTCTCCCTGTAAACCCCTTTGATTATGCAGAAGAATAACACGTGATATTTGACTTTACTTGTTATAGAAATGCGTGTACAATGTATGAGAACAGCGAGCTTTTTGTAAAAAAGGTAAAAGCTCGTTGTTCAATACAGTATCAGTATAGGGGTTTTCAACATGCATCAAATATGGCAAAAGAGGGTATGGATCAGTATACTGTGTGTGGTAATGCTATGTAGTGGATGCAGTAGCCAAAAGACATTACAGACAGAAGCTGAGGATGCGATTACCATCAGTCAGGAAATCAAGCTTCCTGTACTGGAAAGTGAGATATCCTATGAAATACCGATAAGCACGGTAAATGTACTGGTGGACAGAAACGGTTATCAGACTGACCGTAATAAAGAGGTGTTTTTTTTAGGAAATGACTTGGGAGAAGAGTTTCGGATAATCGATGCAATCACGAAAGAGGTAGTATTTACAGGAGAAATTGAACAGGGTAAAGAGATTAGCCAAGGTGATTTTTCTGATTTCAGAGACGCAGGAATCTATTACATAGAGACAGATAAAATTGGAAGATCTTATCAGTTTGAAATAGCTGAAGATATTGACCACAGACTGTTACAGGGGCTATTAGCAGGCTCCAATGCATTTACTTATGATAAAACAGCAAAAGATGTCTATGAGTTGTCAGTTGGTATGCATTCCTTTTTAATGGCTTTGCAGTGTCATGGTTCCATTTTTGAAAAGGATAGTGATTTGGTTACCTGGATTTTAAAGACGGCCAGTATTGTTATGGAGAGCCAGGATGAGCAAGGCAGCATTTATGAAGATTATGAGGCAACTGCAGCATTTTGCGGTGTCATGAATTTGTGCGCAAAGAACTTTGGTAAATACGACACTTCGCTTGCAGCTTCTTATAAAGCGGCAGCAGGGAAGTCATGGAATTGGCTGAAATCACAGAAAAAGACAAACACAGCAGCTTTCTTTTATGCAGCATCGGCAGGATTTTATGCCAATGCAGATGAACAGGCAAAAAATGTTGTCGTAAATTATTTACAGGAAAATAAGGGCCATTTGACAGAGTCTTACTTGTCTGTTTTTGGTTCCGTTTTGTATTTAAGTGCAGAAAAAGGGACAGACAGAGATTTGTGCCATAGAGTAATGCAGGAATTAGTAGACCAGACAGAGATTATCTGTGCACAGGAAAAGGAAAATCCTTATTTAGTGTATACAACGGAGCTTTCAGAGGACATGAAACAGCTGATGCTTATCAGTTTTATTGATTATGTATCGCCAAGTAATGAATATGCGGTAGTGATGGAGAATTCCATTCATTATCTGGGTGGACGTAATCAGGAAGGCATACAGATGATGAACATGTCCGGTGAATGGGCGCAAAATACTTATACAGAGGAGTGGATACCTGTTTGGAATGGGATTCTCATAAACTGTTTAAGTGGGTTAATAGATGATGAGGAGTAGTTTTACAAAGAAAGGTATGGAGTGATATTATGAAAATTGTAGTCTTAGCCGGAGGAACAAGTACAGAGAGAGATGTCTCTTTAGTAACAGGTTCTAAAATTTACAAGGCATTGGTAGAAAACGGACATGAGGTTGTTCTGTTAGATTTATATCTTGGATATGAAGAAAACGATTATCAGGATGCTTTTGCTTTGAAAAAAGACTGGAGCGAAAAAATCGGTGCAGTTTCCGAACAGAATCCTGATATATCGCAGGTAAAGGCTTTAAGAAAGGATAATCCAAACTGTGAGGTCGGTCCTCATGTTATAGATATTTGCAGTCAGGCAGATATTGTATTTCTGGCATTACATGGTCAAAATGGCGAAGATGGAAAAGTGCAGGCTATGTTTGATTTATTAGATATCAAATATACGGGAACAGATTATTTATCCAGTGCCATTGCTATGGATAAAGCAATTTCCAAGGAATTTTTCTATAAATATCAGATTCCTACACCAGCCGGTATTCATGTAAAACAGGGTGAAAGCTTTACATGGACAAAGTATCCTGCAATAGTCAAGGTAAATCGTGGTGGTTCCAGTGTAGGCGTTTATCGTGTAGATAATGAGAAAGAATTGCAGGAGGCTATGCAAAAGGCATATACATTGGAAAAAGAAGTATTGATTGAGGAATTTATTGAAGGCAGAGAGCTTTCTATCGGTGTTATGGATGGAAAAGCATTACCGATTATTGAAATTGCGCCAAAGGTTGGTTTTTATGACTATAAAAATAAATATCAGGCAGGAGCAACCATCGATACCTGCCCGGCAGAGCTTCCTGAAGACGTAACTGTGGCTATGCAAAAGGCAGCCGAAAAGGTGTATGTAGCACTTGGCTTAAAGACATATGTCAGAGTAGATTTCCGTATGAAGGATAATTTTGAATTTTACTGCTTAGAGGCAAATACTTTACCGGGTATGACACCTACATCGCTTTTGCCGCAAGAGGCAGCAGTGAATGGTATGGATTTCCATGCATTGTGTGAAGAGATTATTCGTATTTCCATGGCGAAATATTGTTAAGAGAAAGGCAAGGAATAACTATGAAGAATATGACACTTGCTCATATCGCAGAAGCAGTTGGGGGCAAGCTTTGTGAAGGGGCAGGCCTGGAAACAGAAGAGATACAAGGTGCTGTCATTGATTCCAGAAAAGTGGAAAAAGGCTTTCTTTTTATTGCTACAAAAGGAAACAAAGTAGACGGACATGATTTTATTCCTGATGTTTTCCAAAAGGGTGCACTTGCGGTCGTATGTGAGAAAGCACCGGCAGAGGGACTTGGACCATACATATTGGTAAAGGATAGCTTTCAGGCTCTGAAGGATATGGCTATTTTTTACCGTAATCAGTTAGATATTAAGGTCGTAGGAATTACCGGAAGTGTTGGTAAAACAAGTACAAAGGAATTTATTGCAAGTACTTTGGCGACTCATTACCAGGTTTTAAAAACAGAAGGAAATTTTAACAATGAAATCGGACTTCCTTTGACTGTTTTAAAGATTAGAGATCAGGTTGAAATTGCGGTGCTGGAGATGGGTATCAGTGAATTTGGAGAAATGCATCGTTTAAGTGAAATTGCAAAACCTGACATTTGTGTCATTACAAATATAGGACAGTGTCATTTGGAAAATCTTGGAACCAGAGACGGTATCTTAAAAGCAAAGAGTGAAATTTTTGATTTTATGAATCCAAACGGAAGCGTATGCTTAAATGGAGATGATGATAAGCTTGCAACCATTTCTGAGGTTCATGGGAAGAAACCTTTGTTTTTTGGACAGAACAGTATGCATGCTGTTTATGTGACAGATTGCACAAATCATGGGCTTGCCGGCAGCGATGCGACGATTCATTTAGAAGGTAGAGAGCTGCATGTACACGTACCACTTCCCGGTGAGCATATGATATATAATGCAATGGCAGCAACAGCCGTTGCCTCTTTGCTGGGGCTTTCAGATGAAGAAATCTGTAAGGGTATTGCATCAGTACAACCGGTTGGTGGAAGAAGTCATATTATCCAAGAAGATAATGTTACCATCATTGATGATTGCTATAATGCAAATCCTGTTTCTATGAAAGCAGCGATTGATTTGTTATGTATGGCAGATACCAGAAAGATAGCAATCCTTGGAGATATGTTTGAGCTTGGTTTAAATGAAGCGGCTATGCACGAAGAGGTAGGAAGCTATGCAGCCTATCAAAAGGTAGATGTCATTATTTGCGTTGGTGAACTTTCAAAAATGATGTATGCCGGTGCAAATCAGGTAAAAGAAAGCAGAAGTAAAGTTTATTACTTTGAAACAAAGGAAGAATTGAAAACAAGGTTATCTACAGTTATTTCTCATGGCGATACCATATTACTCAAAGCTTCTCATGGTATGCATTTTGAGGAACTGTTACCTGCCCTTGCTGAATTGTAATCAAAAACAGCACCTTAAGTTATCATACTTAGGTGCTGTTTTTAGTTCATAAATAGGAAAATCCTATACCAGTTCTTTATTCTTAAAGTAGGTATCTGTAATCAACTGCTGTACATAAGGTGCAAGGTGCTTTTTAGTATCAGAATCCAGTTCCTCCAAATAAATGGGTTTACCAAATTCTACAATAACATGAGCCTTTTTGATTTTAGGAAAGTGGTCTTCTAAAACAGCAGAAGTGTTATTGAAGGTAACAGGAATGATAGGACATCCTGCTTTCGTTGCAATTTTAAAGCTGCCCTCATGGAATGGTAAAATAGTATCTGCTTCTTTACTACGTGTACCCTCCGGGAAAATAAAAATAGAAATACCATTTTTTACAGAGTCTATTGCTTTCAAGATTGTCTGTAAACCGGCTTTGATGTCACTTCTGTCTAAGAAAAGGCAATGTAAGTAACGCATCCATACTCGTAAAAGGGGTACTTTTTCTATTTCTTTTTTTGCAATAAAGCCTGTTAAGCCGGGAACGCGAGAATAAGCAGTGACAATATCAAAAAATCCTCTATGATTTCCAATGTAAACAACAGCCCGGTCGGTTGGTATATTTTCTTCACCGATATAAGTTGCTTTGACACCTGAAAGTACCATAACTACTTTAAAAGCCCATTGTACAATGGCAAGAGAGGAACGGTCTTTGACATTTTGATTAAACTTTCCGATAATCCATTCTACAAGAAAGATTGGAATACTTACAATTAGAAACAGAACAACAAAAAAAACTGTGATAATAAGTCTTAACATGGGTTAGAAATCCTTTCCATTTGTGTTTTACTGATTAAATTATACTGAATAAAAAAAAGAAAAGCAACTTAAGCATAAAAAGAAAAGAACGTCCATAAAATGTGTAAAAAAGAAAAGTAGGAGGAGTCATGCTTCGTATTTTTATTTTGTTGGGAGTTATTGTCAGTCAGTTCTTTTTGGGCGGTTGTAGTGCTTTTGAAGAAAACTATGAAAAACTTAGAGATTTGGATTTTACTGTAGTGGAGGCAGGCAATGAACCGGAGACTTTAGTTGAAATCATTGACGAGAAAAAGGAGGAGCCTTTTCAGTTAAGCTATACCATAGGAGAGGATATGTATTTGGTAATAGGCTACGGAATGCAGGAAACGTGCGGATATAGTATTCAGGTAAATGAATGTTACGAAACAGAAGGGACTGTTTATGTGGACACAACACTACTTGGCCCGGAAACAGAAGAGGAAATTGTGAAAAAACCAAGCTATCCATACATTATCATTAAAATAGAGGTGATTGCAGATAAGTTGATTGAATTCCACTAAAACTTGAAGAGAAAGCGGATAGGGATTATAATGAATCAAAATGTAACCCAAGGAGGAGAACCATGCTTTTGATTCAAAATGGACGAGTGATTGACCCGGAAAGTAATTTCGATGAAATATGCGATATATTAGTGAAGGAAGACCGCATCGTGAAAATACAAAAGGATATTGAAAAAACGAAAGAAATGCAGGTCATTGATGCAACAGGGTGTGTAGTGGCACCAGGACTTGTAGATGTACATGTACATTTCAGGGATCCAGGCTTTACCTATAAAGAGGATATTGAAACTGGAGCAAAAGCGGCTTTGAAGGGAGGCTTTACCTCTGTTGTCCTCATGGCAAACACAAAACCGGCTGTAGACAATGTGGAAACTCTTGAATATGTATTGGAAAAAGGAAAGCAGACGGATTTACATATTTATTCCTGTGCAACCGTAACAAAGGCAATGGCAGGTAAGGAACTGGTCGATATGCCAAAGCTTTTAGCAGCAGGAGCAGCAGGTTTTACAGATGACGGCATTCCTATTATGGATGAAGCAATGATGGAACAGGCGATGTGTGCCGCTGCAAAATGTGAAGTACCTATCAGCCTTCATGAGGAAGATCCAAGTCTGATTGCAAACAACGGTGTAAATCGTGGAAAAGCTTCCGCACATTTTCAAATTGGTGGTTCTCCCAGAGAGGCAGAAAGCACTCTGATTGCGAGAGATTTGGAAATTGCAAAAAGAACAGGTGCTATATTAAATATTCAGCATATTAGTACCAAAGAAGGAGTGGAACTGGTAAGACAGGCAAAGAATACGCCAGAGGGTAAAAATATTCATGCAGAAGCGACGCCCCATCATTTTTCTTTTACCGAGGAAAAAACGATAGAAAAGGGAACACTTGCAAAAATGAATCCACCACTAAGAGAGGAGGCAGACAGACAGGCCATTTTGCAAGGCTTGCAGGATGGAACCATTGATATCATTGCAACGGATCATGCACCTCATAGTAAGGAAGAGAAAGAAAAACCAATTACAGAAGCCCCAAGCGGTATCATTGGATTAGAAACTGCGTTATCACTGGGAATTATGAACCTTGTGGACACAAAAATGCTTTCTATGAGTAAGTTCCTTGCATGTATGACCTGCAATCCGGCCAATATGTATCATTTGTCCTGCGGTACTTTGCAGACTGAAAAAACAGCGGATATTGTTATTTTTCACCCGGAACAGAGTTGGACAGCGGATAGCTTTGTGTCAAAGTCAGAAAATTCGCCTTTACTTGGTGCCTCTTTAAAAGGAAAAGTCCTCTATACCATTTGTAGCGGAAAAATTGTTTATCAGGCATAAAAAAAGATGATGAAAAAAGCACTCAATGCGGACGTAGTAGCTACGCCACATCGAGTGCTTTTGTTCATTTTTTGCCTATTTTCCATCACGCATGCTACTTGGTGTCACTCCGTAGGTTTTCTTGAAAGCCCTGCGGAAAGTATTGACATTATTGTAGCCAACAGAAATGTAAAGCTCATTTAGACTGATATTGGTTTCTTTGATTAGTCTTGCTGCTTCACTCATACGAATATTTTCCAGGTAGGTTGAAAAATTCACACCTGTTTTTTCTTTAAACATATGAGAAAAGTAAGTTTCTGAAATCTGAAATTCATCAGCAATTTTATTTAAGCCCATAGAAGGGTCCTGATAATTATCTTCAATGTATTTTTCGATAGTGTCGATTAAATTTGTTTCTTCTGTAGGTGTTTCAAAGAGTTTACAAAGGGACAAAGCGATGTCCTCACAAAGTTTAAAGGTCACATGCTGGTTAAATTGCTCATCCAGGCTTTGGCACACTTCATCCGGTACTGTATCAGGCAGAGCAAAACGAGCCTTTAATAAAGTGTTTCGAATATCTGATAAGAGGAATTTTAAAATATGTACCGGTAAAGAACGCTCCTCGATATTCTCCTGATGAATTAAATTGAATAATTCCAAAACCTGCGGTGTATTACCGGAGGTAATAAAATGGATAAGCTTTGTAGAAAGCTCCGGCGGGTAATAAAACGCTCTTGAGTCTTTCTTAATAAATTCATAAGGGAAGAAGAAATAATTCTTACTGATATAGCTGGCTGCTTCTGTTGCCTGCTGATAAGATTCCCATGCATTCATCAGGTTGTCTGTATTTTTACCGACACCTGCAAAGAGCCAAATACCATAAGTATCTAATAAATAATTGTGTATTTGGACAATTTTTTGGTGTACTTCAAAAAGGAAATTATTTTCTTCACTTTCACTGCAGTTGAGCAAAATACCAAAAGTACGATCAGCAGGAATAAAATAGTAAAGTGATTCTCCAAAAAATTGCTTTAAAGCATCTGTAATAATCTGATTAAACTCCAGATTTTCCTCGCAAGGGTCAGTAACCGGTATATTTTCTGAAGAAATACCGGTATTGTTGTAGGCGACTACATACAATCCATTAAAGAAAGTATGCTCTTTGGGAAGATGTAAGTAACTTTGAATATAAGAAATTTCTTCCTCAGAGGTAACCATACCAAGTAAAAGCTGCCTTACGTAAGAGCGGCAGATAATTGGTCTTTGATTGTCTACGACCTCTTGCAGTTGGGTTTGAGCTACCTTGGCATCTTCCAATTCGTTACCCAAATCAATAATAGGTTGGACATTACGCTTTGAAAGAAGGATAATAAGCCAACTGCCTGCTAAAAAAGCGATAACAGCTAAAAGCAAATATTGGAAGGTTTTGATATACATCTGTCCCGAGGTCTCAAAAGCAGGAAAACTATAGTAATAGTGATAGCCTGTATTAGGAGACTGGTAATAACCAAAGGTAATCATATTCTTAATTGACTTATTTTTAACCGAATAAGAAGCAAATTCATTGCTGTATTTTAAAGAAGTAACATCTCCTGTTGAAATCCACCCTTCTTCGTAAGGCTTACCGGAAGTGAAAAGCATTTCATTATTTTCATCAATAATCAATAAAGAACCTGTGGTTTCATCCGTAATACTGTTAAATAAAGAAGCAATGTCATTTTGATTCATAACAAAGCATACTACTGCATCGGTCTTTAAATAATAAAGGTCATCTAAGTCTACAATATACATATAATAGGTATTATCGAAGTTGGAAGCAAAGTCATCCATCGGTAAAAATCGATAATAACAGTCTGAATTTGTAAGCGCTTCCAGCCAGTTTACATAATTATTTGACGAATAGCGTTTTACCCAACTGTAATATCGGCTGCTTGATGTAAAATAACTGGGATTAATTATGTAATCGCTATTCTTCAGATAGCAAAATACCTCTTTAATTGGTAATAGAGATTCGGGATACACATCTATGGCCAGGGTGTTGGAAACGGCATTTCCGAGCTCTGAAAAGTATGGATAGTTGGTGTTTTTTAGCATAATATTTCGAAAATTTTCATTTTGAAGAAGTTGTCTGCAATAAACTTCCATAATATCCAAATCTTTTTCGAATAATTCTACGTTACTAACAAAGGCTGATTGTACATTCTTATTATAAGAATTACGTACATTTTTAGCAGTTGAATGGTACACAAGAAAGGATAGAATAAGGATTATGACCATAAAAACACTGTAAGAGGTTACCATACGTAACATAAGTCGCTGATTCCTGCTTGTAGAACCTGCAC
>CAMBAN010000044.1 GCA_945864145.1 uncultured Lachnospiraceae bacterium
CCGTATCTGCTATAAAGGAGAAATACCGGAGGACACAGCCTATGCCTTTAAGCAGTATTCGACAGAATTATCTGATATGGAACGGGGAATGAAAAAGCACCTGGAAGAAATGCGAAAGGTAAATCCGCAGGAGCCTACCGTTTAACCTTCGTTTCCTGCAAAAAAAATCTCCCATTTAAGGGAGATTTTTTTATATAAAGATATCTTATCTTTCAGCTCTTGCCATAGCTTCTTCGAAATCTCTTGTACCTGTCCAGATTTCGTTCTTGTATGGGTTCTTCTTCTGTTCAATAGAACGCTTAATGATAACTGATAAGCAAACTACGTTTGCAACTAAAGCAAGAATAGAAACAGTTCCCTGTGCTGTTGTGTTAGGGATGATGCTTGCCATCTGCTCAGCTGTGTAATCACAAAGCTCTAATGCGTAAGAAGCACCGCTGTTTGAGTAAAGAACAGGGAGTACAGAGAACTTCTCTGAAATCTGGAATAATGGGAAAATCTGTGCAAACATACACCATGTGTAAAGTGTATTAGCACGGTTCTGAATCCAGCCACCCTTGTTCCAAAGTGCATTTGCAAAAGTAGGTGCAAGTAATAAAGCAACACCACAATACCAGGTATGCGTTGGTAAGTTTGCATATGTATACTGGAAGTTCCAAAGATCATAAGCAACGATAAACCAGATAGTCATATCAGGCCATAACATATCCTGCTTATTCTTATCGCTTGATGCGTAAATGCCCCACCAGCCTGTCATACAGAAAATATTTAAAATACCTGCAATACCGTTTACCCAGTTCCACCAGCCGCCGCAAAGCCAAACCTTCTCGTTTGAATACCACCAGCCGTTCATGCCGTTTGCTACAGACTGCGCACCCTTGATTGCTGACTCAAAGTCAGAACCAACAGCGATTAAAATGTTAATGGTAACAATGATAAATGGAAAGCATTTAAAGCCATGTGTTGCTCCAATTCCTTTTTTATACTTCAATAAGCAGAAACCAATACATCCGGCTACTGCTGCATACAGCTTAGCATAATGGAACCAACCATCCATATACTGCATAGTCTGGCAATCAATGTTTGCTACATGAATAACAATGAAATAAATAGTCGCAATGCCAAGTACAACACCAAACAAAAGAATTGCACCAAATTTTGTACGACGTTCAACCTCATTAAGAATGACAAGACCTGCGAATACTAATACCCAGCCAAGTATTTGCCACATACTGTTAATTTGGAATAACATGATTTTTCCTCCTGTGTCTATTACTATTTCTTAAAAAACAGTAAAATTAATATTATCTACTAATAAAATTTTAGCACTTCCTACTCTTACCTGCAATACGAATATTTATACAATTCCTTTCAATTCCATCTTTATTTTGAAATATTTTTCAATTATCAGTTAATAAAGTTTCCTAATCAGACATGTTTTTTCAGAACAAATTATTGTTATTCATTTACTACGTTTCCATTCTTTTCCTTTAGGCACTTTTTAAAAATTGACCAATAAAAAAGTGCAAGAATATACCTTTAATTCCTGATAAATTCCATGATTTTGTATTTTTATACGCAAAAGAGGGCTGTCGCTTCATGAATTTTCATCCGTTAAAGCAACAGCCCCTTCTTCTTTATTTAAGACGGTAAGCATTAATTCTTGCAATAGATCGCATGAGAGCTGCCTCTGCACGTGCAACATCTATTTCGCCTGCACCACTGCGCAGTCTGTTCTCTGCTCTTTCCTTCGCAGCGTTGGCTCTTTCTTCATTAATTTCGCCAGGCCATTCAATGATTTCTGCCAGAATGGTTACCTCTTCCGGCAAAATCTGTACGAATCCGGCATGAAGTGCTGCATTTTTTTTCAGCTCACCCTGTGTAATTGTTAATACCCCGGGCTTTACGATAACGGTAAGTGGTACATGACCCTTATAAATACCGATTTCACCCTCAGTTGTATTAAACTCCACCATGTCTACCTCGTCATCAAAAAATTGACGATCCGGTGTGACAATTGTCAGTTTAAACTTCTCTGCCATTTTCTTACCATACCCTTTCCCGACTACTTATTGTTTGCTCTTGCAACCACGTCATCGATGGTACCTGCATTTAAGAAATGACCTTCAGGAATACTATCATGCTTTCCTTCCAGGATTTCCTTGAAGCCTCTGATAGTTTCAGCAATTGGTACGTATTTACCATCCAAACCGGTAAACTGCTCAGCTACATGGAATGGCTGAGAAAGGAATCTCTGAATTTTTCTTGCACGGTTTACGACAAGCTTGTCATCTTCTGATAACTCGTCCATACCCAAGATTGCAATGATATCCTGCAATTCCTTGTATTTCTGTAAAATCTGCTGTACGCCTCTGGCAACCTCATAATGCTCCTGTCCTACCACACGAGGATCAAGAATTCTTGAAGTAGACTCCAGTGGATCTACAGCCGGATAAATACCAAGCTCAACAATAGAACGCGAAAGTACAGTCGTTGCATCCAAGTGTGCAAAGGTTGTTGCCGGCGCAGGGTCTGTTAAGTCATCAGCAGGTACGTATACAGCCTGAACGGAAGTAATAGAACCGTTCTTTGTAGAAGTAATACGCTCCTGTAATGCACCCATTTCGGTCTGCAGTGTTGGCTGATAACCTACGGCTGAAGGCATACGTCCAAGTAACGCTGATACCTCGGAACCTGCCTGTGTGAAACGGAAAATATTATCAATGAACAAAAGTACGTCCTTTCCACCCTTATCACGGAAATATTCTGCCATGGTAAGTCCTGTTAAACCTACTCTCATTCTGGCTCCTGGTGGCTCATTCATCTGACCAAATACCATGGTAGTCTTGTTAATAACACCAGACTCTGTCATTTCATGATAAAGGTCATTACCCTCTCTGGTACGCTCACCTACACCTGTAAATACAGAGTATCCGCCATGCTCTGTTGCAATATTACGGATAAGCTCCTGAATAAGAACTGTTTTACCTACACCGGCACCACCGAACAGACCGATTTTTCCACCCTTCTGATATGGGCAGAGAAGGTCTACGACCTTAATACCGGTTTCAAGTAATTCAGTCTCTGTTGCCTGTTCCTTAAACTCAGGAGCAGGTCTGTGAATCGGCTCAAAGCTTACTGCGTCCGGAGCCGGTTTATTATCAATCGGTTCGCCTAATACATTGAACATACGTCCAAGTGTATTCTCACCTACAGGGACGGAAATAGGAGCTCCTGTTGCTTCTGCATCCATTCCTCTCATCAATCCGTCAGTAGGACCCATGGCGATACATCTTACTGTATCATCACCCAAATGCTGTGCGACCTCAACCACCAGAACAGAGCCGTCTGCTCTCTTAATTCTGATAGCTTCATTAATTTCAGGAAGCTCACCTTCCTTGAATTTCACGTCAAGAACCGCACCGACAATCTGAGTAATTTTACCCATTACTGTCTTATCTGCCATTTTCTTTTTCCTTTCCTAATGTTATTTTAAAGTGCTTTCCGGCTTTTCTTTATGAAATCGCTTCTGCACCTGCAATAATTTCTGTTAATTCCTGCGTAATAGAACTCTGTCTTGCTCTGTTGTAGAGAAGTGAGAGATGATTAATCATTTCATCTGCATTGCTCGTAGCAGAGTCCATCGCCTGCATTCTGGCACCATTTTCACTGGCAACAGACTCAATCATCGCACCATACACCAGACTTGTGATGTACTTCGGAATGATCAAATCAATTGCTTCTTCAGTTTCAGGCTCGAATTCCAGAACTGCCTTGTCCTCTGTGGAGCGTTCGTCCTCTACCTTGATAGGAAGCAGTTTTAATAAAGTTGGCACATGTGTCACAGTATTTTTAAAACCGGTGTAAGCGACATAAATTTCTCCGATTTCGCCAGCCGCAAACGCCTCCAGTACTTTGTTACTGATTTTCATGGCGTCAGCATAAACCGGTTCATCGATTACTTCGGAATAATCCTCTCGTATCTCATAACCTAATCTAGCCAGCGCATCTCTGCCCTTACTTCCTATTGAATAGATAACAACATCTTCCATCTTTAAATCACTGTTTTTTACCAACTTAACGATATTGGAGTTATAACCGCCTGCAAGACCTCTGTTCGCAGTGATTACGATAACCGCCTTTTTCGGTGAGCTGCCTGACTTTAAGAAAGGATGATTGATGTCTCCTGCTCTGGAAAGCATGGAAACCACCGTATCGTACATGCAGGAAAAATAAGTTTTAGTCTTTTCCGCACGTCCCTTCGCTCTCTGCAGCTTTACAGTAGAAACAAGCTTCATGGCTTTCGTAATCTGCTGTGTACTTTGTACAGAGCTTTTACGTCTTTTTATATCTCTCATGGAAGCCATAAGAAAACTCCTTTCTAACGGAACCGATTCTTAAAGTCTTCAATCGCAGCTACAAGCTTCTTCTCATTTTCATCAGAAATAACCTGTGTATCCTTAATTTCCTTAGGAATTTCAGGATGCTGTGTATCTAAATATTCAAAGAATTCTTCCTCGAATCTGGTAATATCGTTTACTGCTACATCAAGCAGATACTTCTTTGTTGCAACATATAAAATGATAACCTGGTATTCAACCGGCATTGGTTTATACTGTGGCTGCTTCAGAACTTCTTTAATTCTGACACCCTGTTCCAGCTTTTCCTTGGTATCAGGGTCAAGCTCTGAACCAAACTGTGCAAAGGAAGCAAGCTCTCTGTACTGGGCAAGCTCTACACGGATAGGAGCCGCAATTTTCTTCATAGCCTTAATCTGGGCAGAACCACCAACTCGGGATACGGAAAGACCTGCATTAACGGCTGGTCTGAAGCCTGAATTGAACATTTCTGTTTCCAGATAAATCTGTCCATCTGTAATGGAAATAACATTCGTAGGACTGTATGCGGATACATCTCCTGCCTGTGTTTCAATGATAGGGAGTGCTGTTAAGGATCCTCCGCCATATTCCTCTCTCATTCTGACTGCACGCTCCAAAAGTCTGGAGTGTAAGTAGAATACATCACCAGGATAAGCTTCACGACCAGGTGGTCTACGAAGGAGCAAGGAGAGTGTACGGTATGCCGTTGCATGCTTACTCAAGTCATCATAGATAACGAGTACGTCTTCTCCGTTTTCCATCCATTCCTCACCAATCGCACAGCCCGCATACGGTGCAATGTACTGTAATGGTGCAAGTTCACTGGCTGTAGAAGCAACAACGGTGGTATATGCCATTGCGCCAAACTCTTCCAGTGTTTTTACAATATTAGCAACAGTAGATGCTTTTTGACCTATTGCTACATAAATACATTTTACCTTCTGTCCCTTCTGGTTAATGATGGTATCCAGAGCAATGGCAGTTTTACCTGTCTGTCTGTCACCGATAATCAACTCACGCTGACCTCTTCCAATAGGAACCATGGCATCAATCGCCTTGATACCTGTCTGTAATGGTGTATCAACTGATTTTCTTGTGATAACACCGGATGCCACTCTTTCAATCTGACGATATTTATCTGTCTGAATAGGACCTTTACCATCGATTGGCTGACCAAGAGCATTTACAACACGACCAAGTAATGCGTCGCCTACCGGTACCTCTACTACACGACCTGTTGTCTTAACGGTATCGCCTTCATTGATATTTTTTGCGTTACCAAGTAATACAGCACCTACATTATCCTCCTCAAGGTTCATAACCATACCATAAACCTCGCCCGGGAATTCAAGAAGCTCTCCCTGCATTGCTTTTTCCAGACCGTGCACACGAGCAATACCATCAGCAACCTGGATAACAGTACCAACTTCTGATACTTCCAGATCTGATGCATATCTCTTAATCTGATCCTTAATCACAGAACTGATTTCTTCTGGTCTTAAATTCATATGGATCTTCGCACCTTTCTTTTCTATTGTCCGCTTTTGGGGACAATTTTTTTACAACTGAATCGCCATTAACTCGCGTTCCATTCTTTCTAACTTTGTTCGAATACTGCTGTCAACAACCTTATCACCCATACGGATAATCATTCCACCAATCAATGCACTATCCTCTGTATAGCTGCATTCAATGGTCTTATACTTTGTCGTTGCAAGCAGTCTCTCTTCTACTTCCTTTTTTTCATCAGCCTTTAACGGAACTGCTGTTGTTACATACGCCGTGCCAATACTCAAATATTCTTTAATCTGTGAAATGACATACTCAAGTATTGCTTCAATTTCAGCATATCGGTCTTTCTCTACTATTGTAATCAGAAATCCCAGAAGTTCTTTATCAAGCTTATCTTTGAAAATATTCTCAACCACCTGAATTTTTTCTTCTTTTGGAATTTTTGGATGATTCATGAATTGCCAAAATTCCTGATTTTCCTGAATAATAGCAAGAAGTCCTTTTACCTCATCTAAAAAGAGACTGGTTTTATTCTCTTCCACGGCAAGTTCAAACAGCGCATCCCCGTAGGTTTTGGAGATTAGCTTTGCCATGTACTATCACCTATTTCCTTTAAAGTCTCTTCTAACAATTCATGCTGTGCGTTTGCATCAATATTTGCCTGGACGATTTTTGCAGCCATAACAGAAGCAACAGCAATCATTTCACGTTTTACTTCGTCTGCCATCTTTTTCTTTTCCAGTTCAGCCTCTACCTTTGCTCTTTCCACAATTTTAGAAGCCTCATCCTTTGCTGCTGCGACAATTCTTGCTTCATTTTCCATACCACGTTTTCTGGCATCTGCAAGAATCGCTTCTACTTCCTTATCTGCAGTAGCTAATTTTTCTTCGTAGAGAGCTTTGCTTTCCTGTGCTGACTGTTTATCAGCAGCTGCTTCCTCTAATTCGCCTTTGATTTTATCCTGTCTGGCCTTTAACATGTTTCTGACAGGGTCAAAGAGGAAATGGGATGCGAACATGAACAGGAAGAACATGGCTATAATCATCAGCACTGAATCTGCCAGAAGCTGAAAATCCAAGTCGAATAAACGACTTAAGCCCTCTGTTTGCGTTGCAAGCAACATTCCCTACACCTCCTTTAATTTCGTATCTTCCCAACTCTTATGGTACGAGTGGTTTTACGAATAACAGAAGCATAGCAACAAGAAGTCCATAAAGACCTGTTGTCTCGGCAACGGCCTGTCCTAATAACATGGTAGAAGTAACATCAGATTTTGCACCCGGGTTTCTACCTACTGCTGCTGCTGCATGTCCTGCTGCAATACCCTGACCTACACCAGGTCCGATACCTGCGATAACTGCAAGACCTGCACCAATTGCTGAACATCCTAAGATAAAGTTTGAGTTAAATTCCATAAATCTCTTCCTCCTAAAATAATCTGAGGGTTATCCCTCTATTGCGTTGTTAATATATGTCATGGTTAACATACAGAATACGTACGTCTGAATTGCTCCGGAGAACAAGTCAAAGTACACATGTAAGGCTGCCGGCCATGCGGTAGCGATAAAGCCCAACAAACCATAAATCAATGCCATCATTACTGTTCCTGACAACACGTTTGCAAACAAACGAAGTGACAGTGAAATTGGTACAGCAATATCACCGATGATATTGATTGGTGCCCAAATCGGCCACGGGTCGCAAAGACCTTTGATAACGCCCTTTACCTTCTGATACTTAAATTTGTTAAAAGTAATCAGTGTAAAGGTAATCAGACCAAGTGCTAATGTGACACCATAGTCAGCTGTTGGGGGTCTTAGTCCAAATAATCCGGAAATATTGCTAAGCAAAATGAACATAAATAAAATACCAATGTAATTTGCAAAGGCTGTTGCATTTTTGCCCATAACACTTTTAATCATGTTATCTAACATTTCCACAATCATCTCGACTACATTCTGGAAAGCTCCAGGGACCTCTGTAGCATGCTTAACTGCTCTGTTTGCACATAGACAAAAAATGACGATTATCATCATGACAATGAACAAACACACATGCGTCGTTGTTATCCATAGCTTTTGCCCAAAAAGCTCATATTGAAATACACCATGGACCATGAAATCAATTTCATCAGCTGCGGATAACAGGATTCCTGTTCCCATAAACTCACCTCCTTATATTTCTTTTCCATATTTAGTTGTCTTGTACATTCCTCTTGTGAAACAGTTTTTCAAAAAGTGGTTGTAAATAGGCTGATACTTTCAAACCCATCACCCCCAAAAAAGCTGCTAAAGGATTTCCAAATTCAGTTATCATCAGTATTCCCAATATGATAACAACTATGAGATACCTGATGATATTTTGCCTTGTCGCCTGTGCCTGTGCCCCCTTTACATCTCTTTCCACCGCAGAATTCAAAGAAAACGCCATGTGAAAAGCCATAAATACTGCTGTCAGTACACCTATCCAGAGACCTATACTGTAATCTTTTATGTCGTTTACAAGAAAGATACCTATAAGCTCGCAGAATACTCCGAATAGGAAAATTCCTGAAAGCAGACCAGGCAAGGCAGTATTTAAATTACGTAACCAGCTAATCAGTCTATTGTCTTTCATCTTTCTCATCTCCGTTGCTTTTTGCAGCCTTCGTTTTTTCCTCTCGAATACTTTTCCTGATAGCTTCATAGCCATCCTTATCCTTCGACTCGGAAATTTTTTTGCTCAGAACAAAAATATTGCGAAAGCCTGCCAATGCACCAATAAAAAATAGGAATACAAACAGGAAGGAAGTTCCCAGTTTTTCATCTAAGAACCATCCTATAAAAGAGCATAAAAAAATGGGAACGAGCATTGTAATACCAAATTGGGTCACCAAAGCAAAGGATTGATACACTGTTTTATCATATTTTCCGTCTTTTGCCATACTAGTAACCATGCCTTTCCCCATCTTTTTGATACCTAAGAATAATTATACAGATTTTTTTCTTTATTGTCTAGCAAGTGACTGTTTTTTTCGTGCTGTTTATCATATTTTTATTATTCTGGTATTTTTTAGTTTTTTATGTATACTACAGTGTGTTTAACATATTTTTGAATTATTATCATACATTTATGTTGCAACTTTTTCCTGTTGTCGTTACAATAATGCTAACCTGCTATTTTATTGCTATTTGTGCCGTCTGGCGGCGGAATGGAGATTAGGATGGAAAAAGAAAATTTGATTTTATACAGAAAAAGGCTCATTCCTGACGAGTGTGTTCTCTTAAAAGATGATACTATTTTAATGTGTGATGATGAAATGATTATTACGAAATGGAACACGCTTCGTCCTAAAAGAGATTTGCACCATGGTTATTCCTGTTATTTTCTAAAGGAAGGATTCAAAGTCAGTAAATTTTTAAAAGAAGATGACTCCTTATTCTGTTGGTACTGTGACATTGTCGACTATGACTATGAGGAAAAAAGTAATACTTTAATTGCAACAGATTTATTGGCAGACGTGATTATTTACCCGGACGGCTATGTGAAGGTCGTTGACTTGGACGAGCTTGCAAGTGCGATAGAAAGAAAGCTCTGTGATACAAAAAAGGTCACAGACGCCTTAAAGCACCTGGACCATTTATTGCAATTCATTTATGAAGATAAATTTGATTATTTGACAGAGCCCATTAAAAAGTGGTCTGCAGTTTCTGAAATATAAGTAATATCCTGCAAAACAATCCACGACTCTTCCTGCTCCTGCAGAAGAGTCGTTTCTTCATCCATACATACTGTTACCAAATCGGTCATAACCTGTGTAGTTTCCAGAGGTTGGGTTTCTTCTATGTTTTCCATCTGTTTTACAGCGACGTTTTTTTTCTTTTCCCTTGATTGTCTTTTCCCAGTCAGCACATACCTGGCACTTTTCAAATCCTTTTTCCTGTAAAAAATGATTGCAATGACTGCAAAAGCTACCGCTGCCGCAGCAAGAAAAACTGACACCGTTGTCATTAGTTCAATACTCATCCTATTCCTCATTTTCTAAGCATAGCTGGAGCTAAGCAGCTTTTGTGCAGACTCCATAAGCTGTTCCACATAAGTGATTTCCTCTGCTACAGCACTGGTAGCATGTGGCTTCATCATTTCCAAATCCTGTGCCATTTCCTCATAAACTGCAAGGATTTCCTCCTTCGTTACACCATCTTCTTTCAGGTATCTTGCATACTCCATAGATTTTGACACAATTTCCTGATACATTCTAAGTGTCACAAAATCTCTGTCTCTTGCTTCATCATTCATATGTTTTAGAGAAACCAGTCCTTTCCAATATTCTCCATACATACCTGCATCTGTACCATCCACCTGTGCTGCTAATATTTTTTTATAAAAGCGACCAATTTCTGCATACAAAAGACTTCTGCGGTATTCCATCTCCTTTTGTTCTTTCCCTTCATAAGTGGAAATCGCTTCTTCAAACCAGCTCACTCCATGAGACTGTCTGCTTTCCTCCTGCTCATAGTAATACCAGTACGCATTTCCGCAATGATAGCAGAAATCTCCATACCCAAGCGCATTTTTGCTCCGAAAACTTTGCAGATAATTACCCATACTGGCATTAATCTCTAAAAGTATAGCTTCCTCTTCTCTGGTAAATCTTCCATCTGCCACAATCGCTTCATATATGCCATCATAAGCCTCTGTCCTTGTAGCATCAATGGTAATTGCGTGTAAATAAGTGGCTAACGCTTCCTTTTCATCTGTCATTTTTTGAGCCTGACTGATAACAGTTTGATAAGTCCTTGCCTGTTTTACCTGTGCTGCACAAAAAAATCCCACGGCACCTGCCACGCACAAAAAGGATGCCGTCATAAGACCCGCAAAAATTCTGCTGTTCTTGCGATACCTGAGAACGGCTGATTCATCCAATGTGCGGTAATGCTGTAATGCATACAAAAGCTCCCTTGCAGACTGATATCGTTCCTGTGGATTCTTTCTCACACATTTTTCAATAATATACTCTAAACCACTGGAAAGCTGGGGATTCCAATATCTGATAGGATACATTTCATAGGGTGGCTTTGCCGGATTATGTCCTGTCACCAAATGGTACATGGTTGCGCCCAAAGAGTAAATATCTGTTCTTGCATCTGTTTGTCCCATCCCCCCAAATTGTTCGGGTGCAGCATACCCTTTTGTACCAAGACAGGTCGTATCCTCTTGCTGTTCTGTTTTGTATTCTCTTGCTGTTCCAAAATCAATGAGAATGACAGTACCGTCCGATTTCAGCATAATATTAGAAGGCTTCATGTCCCGATAAATAATAGGAGGCGTGCAGTGATGCAGATAATCCAGCACCTGACATAGCTGTATTGCCCAATCAACTACCTCCTCCTGTTTTATGGTCTTTTCTTCTTTTAAGAGCTTTTCCAAGGTATTCCCATCCACATAGTCCATGACAATCAAAAAATTGTCATTCTCTTCTATTACATCTATAATACTTGGCAAATTAGGATGACTGATTTTTTTCAGTAAGTCTATTTCCACCAGCAGGCTTTGCTTAATTACCTCAAAATTGCGGACTCCCTGTTTTCTGACTTCTTTTACAGCCCAGGTTTTATTTGCCTTCTCATTCATGGCAAGATACACATTACTCATACCCCCATGACCGATTTCATTTAATATTTTATATTTTCCATCTATGACAGAACCAATTTCTAACATACTAATCAAGTACCTTTATCAAAATCGCAGAAATATTATCTCTTTCATTTCTGTTCTTATTTAACTCAATCAAATACTGGAGTTGCCCATTCATAGCGTGATTGATTTCTGTTCTGCTTTCTTTTTCCAAACGTTGCTCTGTCAAATTCACATGACAATACTGCATCAACTCCTGTAAGCTTATCATATGACGAAAGCCATCACTGCAAAGAAGCAGACTCATACCTGACTTCACACGTCCCTGCAAAAAATCAGGTTTCACCGTTTCGTTTACGCCAATACATTGTAACAGCACATTTCTTCTTTCATCTGTTTCTGCCTGCTCTGGTGTCATATGTCCCAAAGCTACCTCTCGTGCCACATAGGTTTGATCCTTTGTGATTTGCCTGATGCCATGATCCATTTCATACAAACGGCAATCACCCACATGTGCTACAAAATAGTATTCTCCAACCATTAGAAGCACCAATAAGGTCGTACCCATATAGCCATCTATGTGTTTCTCATAATGAACGATTTCTTCATTGCAGCTGTGAATGAGCGTATTCCACCCGGAAAACAGTGCTCTTTCCTCCATCCCTGCTTTTAACCAGTCTCTAAGCTTTGTCTCAAACCACATTTCAAACCGCTTTACTGTATGTCCACTTGCCACTTCTCCAAGAGAAAGTCCTCCCATACCATCACAAAGTACAGCAAATGCCACCTCTCCATAAACAGTTTCTATGACCTTTACTGTCAGGCTATCCTGATTTACTGTTTTTACAGTTCCTATATCCGTTTGGGCTGCTACTACAAAATGTCTGCTCATATGCTTCCTTCTTACTGACAAAAGTCAAACTGCTCATTAGCAAGGGTTATCTTATCCCCAATATGTAGGGGCATCAACTCCTTGGGTGGAATTTTTCTTCCGTTTAATATCGTTGCATTCAGAGAATGATGGTCTATCAAAAAATATGCATCTCCCTGTTTTACAATGTCAGCATGACTTTTACTAATTGCCGGATTGTCGCTTATGCAATAATCCACGTATTTTTTGTCTTTTCCTATTTTAAATATATTTCCATGAATTTCAATTCTTTCCTGATTTTTCTTTCGAATTAAGTGAGGCACATCCCGTTCCATTAGAACAATAGTCTCCCCTGCTTTTCTTCGTAGAATGCGTTCCCTGGACTGTTCTGCTGCCAGCTGTAAATTTTGGAATACACAAGTCCTTGCTTCTTCCAGCTCCTGTTTTTTATTTTCTTCTACAGACCTTTTTTGTGTACCAAACATACTTGTAAGCACTTGCTCCAGGGCTTCCTGTGATAATTCTCTATCCGTTTCTAACGGCATATAAATAAATCGTAAAGAAGCTGTTTGTTCTTCATAATAGATATGTGTTTGTTCCAAAAGCATACAACCCGGTCTCAACAAATATTCCTCAAGTTCAGAAAGCAGGGTACAAAGCTGCCCTGCCATGCGCCAGCCTTCACTCCTTGAATGAGGTCTTTTCAAAAACTCATCCAAGCAGACACATCCTCTTGTATCATATACAAACGCCTGCTTTTCTACTTTGGGTATCAGTAATCCCAAGTTTTCTCCCATAGAGGAAATGATTTCCAGAGCAGCTGTGTCCAGCGCTCCTTCGTATGGAAGAACAATCCTGCCTTCTTTCTCCAGTAAATCCTGCGTTTCTTCCTCTTCAAAAAAATGTATCCACATCAGCATCGATTCAAATATATTCTCTGCACGCTGATATTTACAGATTTCTCGTTCTGTTTCTTTCTCCTGCTGCCCTGCTAAATACACCAGTCTTGGAAAACCAAGCACATTTCCCTGCAATTCTGACTCTTTATCTACCAGCAAAAGCTGCAGCTTATCAGGGTTTATCTGTGTCCGTAAACTCTCTATACTTTCTGCATAATATAAAAGCAGCTCGTCACCATGTCTTTGTTTCAAATACATGGCCAATCTTTCTATATATCCCTGCTCTTTTGTCAAAATACCGATTTTATACCTCATCGTAGCCCCGCCTCTCTTTGTTTTCCTTTCGAAAACGCATCAGAAGCCATACTACATTATATGACTATTTCAGTCAATAAATAAAATAGCCATGCTACAAAAAATAGCACAGCTATTATAATCCTTAATAGAAAATATGTCCACCAATGGAAATACCTGTCAGTCCTTCAATTGGCGTTCTAAAGTAGACGCACTGTCCAACATTTGTCATACCGCTCATGGCTTCATCTGCCGCCTTATAACAGCTTGCAGTCGCCTTATTGTTGGCAAGTGCCAATGCAAGTCTGCCACTTGCTACCGGTGAAAACTGCTTATTTTGATATATGACGCCTACTACTGTATTCGGATATCGCGAGCTTAACACGCGATTAATTACCACAGCTCCAACTGCTACCTGACCGGCATAAGGCTCACCACCTGCTTCACAGTAAATCAAATTGGCTAAAAGATATCTGTCTCCTTCCTCAAAGGTAACCTCTGAAATATCTCTCCAGGCCGATTGAGCTGCCAATCTGGAAAGTTCAAGCTCCTTCTCATACTGCTTTTGCAAAGCTGCAATATCAGCCTCCTGGGCTGTAATCATGCTTTCTAAAGCATCAATTGTACTTTCTGCATCTGCAATCTGATTTGCATAAGAAGCTACACTATTTGCTGTATGATTCACAAGCTGTGTTACCTTCTGCTGTTCTTCTGTAGTCTGTACCTTCAGCTCATCCAGCTCTGCCAGTTCTGCTTCCAGATTGGCTTTTACTTCTGCCACATACGCCCTTGTTGCCTGATAATCCTCCAGCATCTTTTTGTCATAGGCACTCATACGCTCTACATAGTCACTTTTATTCATAAAATCTGCAAAGCTGTCTGCACACAAAAGTAAATCTATATAGTTCTGATTACCTGATAAATAAATAGAACGAATACGCAGCTTCATATTTGCATACTGCTCTTCCTCTGTTGCAATTGCTTCTTCCAGCTCAGCCTGTGTTTTTTCAATCTCCGCATTCTTATCAACAATCTGCGTTTCAATATCCTCCAGATTCTGACTGACCTCGGTCAAATCATCATTCAGGCTGCTCAGCTGACCAAGCAGTGAGTTTTGCGTTATTTTAAGGGATTGCTGCGTCTGTTCCGCATTTTTCTTTGCATCCTCTGTCTTACTTTTTTCTTCCTTTGCCTTTTGCAGCTTTTCCAGTGTAGACTCTGCATGCACGTAAAAAGAGGAGCTTGAAACTACACCAGACAACATCACACCTGTCATGATAACAGCAATGATTCTTTTCCATGTAATATTCATAAGCTCCCCCTTTCTCCCTCTGTACTATGTTCTATTTTGTACCGAAAATTCTGTCTCCCGCATCTCCAAGACCAGGTACGATATAACCATGATCATTGAGCTTTTCATCTAAAGTACCTACATAAATATCTACATCCGGGTGATCCTTCTGTAATCTCTCCAATCCTTCCGGTGCAGCGATAATGCACATAAAACGGATGCTCTTGCAGCCTTTTTGTTTTAACATGGTGATAGCTGCTGATGCAGAACCACCTGTAGCAAGCATTGGATCTACTACAAATACCTCTCTGTTTGCACAATCAGCAGGTAATTTGCAATAATATTCTACAGGCTCTAAGGTTTGTGGGTCACGATACAAACCGATATGTCCTACCTTTGCAGATGGTACAAGATTTAACACACCATCTACCATACCAAGACCTGCACGTAAAATAGGTACAATTGCCATTTTCTTACCGGCAAGCTCCTTTACAGTAGTTCTGCAAATAGGGGTCTCAATTTCCACATCTGCAAGCTTCAAGTCACGAGTTGCCTCATAACAGATAAGATTTGCGATTTCGCTGATTGTCTGTCTGAAATCCTTTGTTCCTGTTTCTGTTCTTCTAATATATCCGATTTTATGCTGAATTAACGGATGATCCATGATAACTACCTTTGCCATAGCCAGTCCTCCTTTTGTGTTTCTTTACTGTTCAATTAAATCTATTCTTCTCTGATGGCGTTCTTCTCCTGAGAACGGTGTTGTCAGGAAAGTATCTACTAAATCAAATGCAAGGTTTTCTCCTACAATTCCTGCGCCAAAAGCTAACATATTTGCATCATTATGCAATCTTGTCATTTTTGCAGACAACGTATCACTGCAAAGTGCACAACGAATACCTTTTACCTTGTTTGCAGAAATGGAAATTCCTATACCGGTTGTGCAGATAACAATACCCTTCTCACATTCTCCATTTGCTACAGCCTCTGCTGCTGCTTTTCCATAAACAGGGTAATCTACTGATGCCTTGCTATCGCATCCACAGTCTTTTACTTCATATCCTTTTTCTTTTAAATGTGCTACTACCTTTTCCTTTAACTCAAATCCGCCGTGGTCACATCCAATTGCAATTTTCATTTTATAATCCTCCTAAAAATTTATCCTAAACTGTAACAACCTTATGTCCTGCTGCCTTAAGCAGCCTGTTCATAATCGCTTGTCCAATCCCCTCTGTGTTATAGCTTTCTGCATACATAAAAGCTATATCTTCATCATCAAATTCCCTTAGGAAGGTATATAGCTGCCTTGCAAACAGCTCCTCGTTCTCACGACTTCCTGCTATTTTTACACTATCTGCTTTATAAAGTGCTGCTACCTCGCTTGTGCCAATCACACCTGTCTTTTCTCCTTTTTTACGGTGCTTTTCTGTTTCTGCATTGATATAAGCAACTACTTTATCAGCATCTCCTTCTACGATTGTAAGCTCACCCTTCGGTGCATAATGTCTGTATTTCATACCCGGAGCCTTTGGTGCGACCTTCGAGTTGTCTGAAAGAATCGTCTGATCTACTGCCACGCTTCCAAGCACCCTGGTAAGCATCTCTTCCGTAATATAGCCCGGACGTAAAATCATCGGCTCTTTACTTGTCAAATCCACAATCGTCGACTCTAATCCAATATCCACACCATCGCCATCAATAATCATATCAATCCTGCCATCCATATCCTGTATCACATATTTTGCGGTAGTAGGACTGGGTTTTCCGGAAAGATTGGCACTTGGTGCTGCCACATAGCCTCCTGCGGCCTCGATAAACGCCTTCGCCACCGGATGACTGGGCATACGAATCGCTACGGTATCTAATCCGCCCGTTGTTTCAAACGGCACCAAATCTGATTTGGGTAAAATCATGGTGAGCGGTCCCGGCCAAAAAGCTTTTGCAAGCTTTAGGGCATTTTCAGGTATTTCTTTTACAATTGGTGCTAAATGTTCTAAATCTGCTATATGAACAATCAACGGATTATCTGAAGGTCTGCCTTTTGCCTCATAAATCTTCCTGGAAGACTGACTGTTTAAAGCATCTCCTCCTAATCCATATACTGTTTCTGTTGGGAAAGCAACTAATCCACCTTTTTTAATGATATCTCCAGCTTCCTGTAGTAATTCTTTGGTGCTGTCAGTGTTTTCCACCCGTATCACTCTTGTAATCATGATTTACCATGCCTTTCTCACAGCCTGCAAACTTTCAGGTGCTTTCCTTGTGCAGGCACAATATTTGTAGAACGAACATATCACTGTTTTGGCAGTGATACAACCAGTAATGAAAAAGCATTTATGCTTTTTCCTGTATGAAACTTAGAATTTCTTCGTGAAAGAGCCTTTGCTCTGAGCGATTAGAAATTCTTTTCATACTATAGCCCACACCCGACATTATTGTAGCACAAATGCGTACAATTAAAAAGCCCCAATATAACGCAGAATCCCTAAGTGGATTGCCCAGGCAACTCTACTCTGGTAGTCCTCCGTAGAAAGCAGCTGTGCTTCTCTGCTGTTTGACAAAAAGCCACATTCCACAATTAATATTGGTACAGAAGTCTTTTTCAGCAGATAATAGGTCGCATTTTCTTTGGGCACCCGTTCTTTTGTCGGCTTTAATGTTGTAATAAGCTGCTCCTGCATACATGCTGCTGCCTCCTTACTGCTTAAACTGTCCCTGTAATAAAACACCTGCATACCGGAAACATCCTCTGTTACATAGCTGTTTTGATGAATGCTGACCGCAAGAAGGGGATGGTTTTCTTCTATAATATGCAGCCTGTTTTTCATATCCACTATTTTCTTATTACTGTCGCTTTCTTTATAAAGTCCCTCATCTGTCTCCCTTGTCATCACCACATGGACATCCTGTGCCTCTAAATATGTTTTGACCTTTTTGGCAATTGCCAGATTAATATCCTTTTCCAATTCCCCATTGACTGCAATTTTCCCCGGGTCAATTCCTCCATGCCCTGCATCCAGTACAACACAAGGCTTTGCCCCTTCCTTTATCAGTCCTGTTTGTAAAAGCTTTGTTTTATTTTGGAAGATACCACCAAACACCAGGCCACATAAACATAACACCTGAATTCCAATCAAAATCTGCTCTATTTTTCTTCTCTCCACACTATTTCTCCACAAAGTAAATTTTCCTTATAGTATATTCCAAAGGCATCTGTCTATATGAATTGTTAAGGTTAAATTAAGGAATATCTATTTCAATCTTAAGAAAGTTCCGTTATGATAAATACATATCAAAGAAACGTTAATTACTTTTAGGAGGTTATTTCTTATGTGGAATCGAAAAGATTTAAAAGAAAGAGCAAAGATTGCTTTTAAAGCAAATTATTGGAAATGTATTTTAGTAGCTATTATTATGTCCCTTATTTTAGGTGGTGACTTTAGTCCCAGTGTTTCTAATCATTATGACGCACAGGATATAGAGAATTTGGTAGAGCAGAACACAATGATGTCCCCGGTTGATATCCGCGATTATAGTACACCTGAAATGTTTGTTTTCCTTGCAGTCTTCGTTATTGTTGTTGTACTGATTGTTTGTGCCATTGCTATTCCATTATCCATTTTCCTGTTAAATCCTTTAATTATTGGATGCCGCAGATATTTTACTCTTAATCTCTATGGTCCGGCTCAAATCAAGGAAATTGGTTATTGCTTTGACACCAAATATCTTCAGAATGTAAAAATCATGTTCTTTAAGGATTTGTTTACCTTCCTTTGGAGCTTACTCTTTATCATTCCGGGTATTATCAAATCCTATGAATACCGTATGATTCCTTACATCCTGGCAGAGCATGACGAGATTACCATGGACGAAGCCTTTGCACTTAGCAAAAAAATGATGGACGGAAACAAATGGGCTGCCTTTGTCCTTGACCTTTCCTTCCTTGGCTGGCATATTTTAAGCGCTTTTACTTTTGGTATTTTAGGAATTTTCTACGTTTCACCTTATGTATATCAGACGGAAGCCGCTTTATATGACTCTCTCAAACAGATTGAAAATAACAACGTTATCGATTATAACAGTACCTTATAAAGAAAGGCCCGGTGTACACTATGGCATATCAGGTATTAGTAGCTGATGACGAGGAAGAAATCAGACAGTTACTTAGACTTTATTTAGAAAAGGATGGCTATCAGGTATATGAAGCCGCAGATGGGGAAGAAGCCCTGGAGCTTATCCAAAAGCATAATATTGACTTAATTTTATTAGATATCATGATGCCAAAGCGAAATGGCTATCAGGTGTTAAGAGAAGTCAGAGCCCAAAATAACGTACCCGTAATCATACTGTCCGCAAAGGGTCAGGACGAGGATAAAATCCTCGGTCTTGACCTTGGTGCGGATGATTATATTGCAAAACCCTTCAACCCGTTAGAAGCTATGGCTCGTATCAATTCCAACATCCGTCGTTTTTACTCCTTTGGTGCAAAGGAAAATCAGATAAAGGATTTAAAGCTGCGCGATTTGACCCTGGACACTGAGGCCTGCATGGTTTACAAGGGCGAAACTCCTATTGAGCTTACCTCTATTGAGTACAAAATCATGCGCCTGTTTATGGAAAATCCGGGGAAAGTTTTCACGAAGCAACAGATTTATGAAGAAGGCTGGGGCGATAACTATATTATCGCTGACAATAACATTATGGTATGCATCAGCAAACTGCGCGCAAAACTTTCCGAAGATCCTAATGCTTACATAAAAACCATCCGCGGTCTTGGATACCGCATGGAAAAATAAAGGATAGCTTATGTCAAAAAATATTTCTTTACGTTACTATTTTATCCGGCTTTTTTTACTTACCATGACCTTTGTTGGATTGGCAGAGCTTTTGGTAAATGTCATTTATATTCAATGTATTTCTCCAATCCTGAATCAAATCTTTCACTTAGATAAGCTTTTAGAAACGCAGACGCTTTCCAGGATTTTATCTTTATCTGTGGAAGGTTTCTTTTGGAATTTACTAAATGGTATTTTTTCTGCTTTACCGCAAATGATTTCAGAGCCTATCAGCAAATACATTCAAACCCGTACGGATGAAAGCATTTTTATGCGCTTTTTACATATGCACGGTAGCCTTACTCCTTTGGAAACAAGGCTCTATACGTTGTCCCTCATTTCCATCTTTTTTCTGCTTATCTGCCTATGGATTATGCCTTTTATCATAGCTTCCATTGTATTTAGTATTCTGGTATCAAAAAAGGTCAACGAGGTCAACGAGGAAGCATTACAGAAACAAAAAGAGTATGAAAGACAAAAATATCTGCTGCTCTCTGACATGGCACATGATTTAAAAACACCAATTACCACTATATCCGGGTATGCAGAAGCCTTGCTGCAAAATGAGGTTGCAGATAAAGACAAAGATTTTTATCTGCAGGCAATTCAGCGAAAGGCAATGCAAATGAATGATGTCATTACCTTAATGTTTGAATACGTCCGGCTCGACAGTGCAGGATTTACCTTACACCAGACTACAGAAAATTACAGCGAACTGATACGAGGCTGTATTGCTTCTCTATACACAGACTTTGAAAAGAAACATTTTGAGCTTGAGCTGCTTTTTCCTGATGCAGATATCTACGCCTATGTAGATAAACTGCATATGGAACGCGCCATTACCAATATTCTGGTAAATGCTTTTAAACACAATCCAGACTATACAAAAGTCACTGTTTGCTTACGTCATGACGCCAAACAAATAGTTCTTGATATTTACGACACAGGTGTCACAATCCCATCAGATATCGTAGCAACCATTTTTGAACCTTTTGTACAAGGTGACTCTGCACGTACCAGCAAATCAGGTACAGGTCTTGGTCTAAGTATCTCGAAAAAAGTTATTGAGATGCATAAAGGTACACTCACCTTATTTCAGCCGGAAAATTGTACCACTTATACAAAAGTATTCGAGATTACACTTCCTACTCCTACAATATAAATTATCGTAACTATTCAGAGCCCATTTGCAAAATCGCTTCTTCGAAGCTTTCCTTTTGCTCATTACTAAAAAGCACAGGCTTGATGAATTTCATCATCGAAAGCCTGTGCTTTTTCCTCTTTATTGTACTGTATATGCCTCAATGACATCCCAGACCTTACTATCCTCAATACCAAGCTTCCATGAAGCCACACCGGCAATTCCCTGTGCCTTCATTACTTGAAGCTTTACCTGAATAGACTCTGCATCCTCCAGCCAACACTGTACCAAAGTATCATTAGCTTGGTATTCTACATAATTCTGACAATATTCATCAAGCCAAATCGGTGTCACGCCAATTTTCTTTAACCATTCATCCTGGTTTACCATGGTCAATGTTTCAGAC
>CAMBAN010000045.1 GCA_945864145.1 uncultured Lachnospiraceae bacterium
TTCTCTTACAGAGCTTACCATTCCTGCGGATAATCATATTATGGTAGCGGTACATCTGTATACACCATACTTTTTCACCTATGAGCCGGAGGAGAATAATATCAATGAATGGGATGGAAGCTTAAAGAAGGATATTATCTCAACGATGCAGTTAGTAGATAGATATCTTATTCAGAAGGGTGTTCCTGTTATCATTACAGAGTTTGGTGCAGTAAATAAAAACTATATAAATGCAGATGGAATAGAAGTATCTAATCGGGAGGATGTACTGAACTGGCTTGCAGACTATATGGAAGTAACCAATAAATACGGAATTACCTGCGTATGGTGGGATAATGGAATTTATGATAGCACCGGAGAAAAATTTGCTATTTTCGACAGAAAAAATCTTTCCTGGTATGCGCAGGATATTGCAGACGCCCTTATTGCACATACAGCGGATTAATGTAAAAGAGGTATAAGGATATGAGTGAAAAAAAGGTATATTGGCATTTGCCGGGATTTTGTTATTTCAGACTTTTGAATCAGGTTCTTATGAATCTGATGAAGGATTATCCGGACAGCTTTCGTGACGGATATTGTATCGGTTCTGTCTATGGCACTTTTCCCGGAGCAATCTGGAATGGTGGACGTGCGGTATTTGGAATTACGGGAAAGGATGATATCAAATCTGTACTGAATATTTATAACAGCAGAGAAATTCCGGTTCGTTTTACATGGACAAATTCTCTTTTAGAGGAAAAGCATGTCCACGATACCTATTGTAATTTAATTATGCAGCTTGCTGATAATGGAATGAATCAGGTATTGGTAAATCAACCTGTTCTGGAGGAATATATCTGCAAAAATTATCCGGGATTTAAACGTATTTCTTCTACAACGAAAAGAATAACAGGTTTGGAAGGTCTTCTTCAGGAATTGGAAAAGGACTATTATCTTGTTGTCCTTGATTATGATTTAAACCATGATGAAAGCATTTTATCAGCTATTGAAGAAAAAGCAGCTAAGGTTGAAATTCTTGTGAATGAAGTCTGTTATCCGGGATGTCCAAAGAGGGCAGAGCATTACAGGCAGCAGTCTCAGATGCAGTTAGAGTATGACATCAATACATCTTTTCCGTGTCCGAACAGAACAAGGGAGAGAAACTTTAAGGAATGTATGGACAGACCTGCTTTTATTTCTAATGAGCAAATACAGGAGTATATAGACAGAGGCTTTGTGAATTTCAAAATTGTTGGAAGGGGTATGCCCATAGATTTTGTAAAGGAGTCATACCTCTATTTCCTGGTAAAAGATGAACATAGAGAGTTTATCAGGGAAAAGATTGATAGACTCCTGAATCAGTTTCAACAGGCTATGAAGCAGAGAAGAAGATAGTTTACTAAATGTGAGAAAGGCATGGTTATTAGTTATGGAAGTGAAATTTCATTTACCGGGACTCAGATATAATTATCCGTTGAATATGTTTTTTACAGGATTACAGTCTTTACATCCGGAGTATTTTAGAGAAGGGGTAAAAATAGCTTCTTTCTTTGGAGAGTTTCCAACCTCTCTTTGGAACGGTGGTCGTTTCAGCAATGATGATCAATGCGATGCAGGATTTGTCAAAGAGGTTATTAAAAATATTAATCAGAAAGGGATTCCCGTACGTTATACCTATACCAATCCGCTGCTTACGGAAGAAGATTTGTCAGATGCATATTGCAATTTCTGTATGAAGGAAGCAGATAACGGGATGAATGAAGTACTTGTGGTATCTCCTGTATTGGAAGCATATATCAGGAAAAAATATCCGGGCTTCAAAATAAACAGCTCTACCTGTAAAGAACTTCGTACGTTAGAAGAAATCAATCGGGAATTGGAGAAGGATTATCAGCTTGTTGTACTTGATTACAACATGAACAATCAATTTGAAGTATTGGAGAAAATAGAACATAAGGACAAATGCGAAATCCTTGTGAATGCATGCTGTATTCCGAATTGTCCAAGAAGGGCAGAACATTATCGTACCATAGCAAAGCAACAGAGGGCTGCTTTGCTCAACAGAAAAAATCCAACAGATAAAAAGATACCGATTCCCGGATGGTACTGCGAATATGGAGATCATAACTCCATTCATACCATACGCAAGTATCCGACCTATGTATCCCCGGAAGCTATTTGGGAAAAATATGTTCCTATGGGCTATCATAATTTCAAAATAGAGGGTAGAACTGCCAATCTTTTTCAACTGGTAGATACCTATTGCCATTATATGATAAAACCTGAATATGAGGGAGAAGCTCGCCTGCTTCTTTTGGCAAATTTGGAAAAGAGCCACATTATTTCCGTGAATAAGCCAAGAAAAGCAATATGGAAACCTTAAAGTTCAAAATCGTTTTTGGAACGGTATTCACTGGGAGAACAACCCTTTAACTGCTTAAAAAGGCGGTTAAAGGTAGATATGCTCGTGAAGCCTGAACGAATCGCTACCTCAGTAATAGGATAGTCTTGCTGTGTCAGTAATTCCTCTGCTTGCTTGATTCTCCGGTAATTCAGATAATCACAAAAGGTAAAGCCGGTATACTGCTTAAACAATCTGGAAAAGTGATACTTACTAAAACCGGAGGCATCTGCAATCATTTCCAGACTCAGATTTTCTGCATAGTGCATATCAATATACTCAATGATAGATAGAAACTTGGCTACATATTCCCGTTTTTTTCCTGTCTGAGAGGAGTCCGGTAAAGCAAGCTGCTGGATATGGTGCTGCCCAAGAATGGCACAGAGCTTGAGAAAATGAGAATACACTAAAAAATCACTGTATTCATGATTCAAAAAGTATTCATTTTTCATTGCTTCAAAAATCTGAAGAATTTCACGGTAAAGTGCAGGATAGTTTTCTTTTGTAATATAAAGAGGATGAGTCAGCATGGACATAATACCGGCATATCCATTCAGTTTTGACAAAAAGGAAATATCAAAAAGGTATACAAAACGTGCTCCCTGTTCAGGTGCATGAATGCTGTGAAGCTCTCTGGGAGGAATAAAAAGAATTTCCTCAGGATTTATATGAAAGGCTTGTTGATTGATGGTTACACCATAGTAATTTTCTACAGGGATAATGATTTCCATTGCATGATGCCAATGCATGTCATAACATTCAGGAATATCATTGTACCAGATACGTAAGGTAGAATTATTGTGAAATTCAACGTTTTCAAGAGAATCTGTCATCTGACGATCCCCTGTATAATCAAGATTAACCTTGTATATGTCGTGTTCATTCAGAAAACTAGGAATTTTTGGCATTTTTGTACCCTCCCAATATTGCTCTTTGCTGTAGATGCTCAATTTATGCATGATTTTACCATATTTCAGGAAGAAATGTAAGGTGAGAAGATATAGTATTATTTGATTATTGACTGGCAGAAGATAAGAGGATTTTTGGAAGGAAAGTATGAAATAATAGGACATGTCGTAAGATGCGATTAAGAATAAGAGGTATAGAAAGGTCAGGGGAATAGAGGATGAAAAAACAAGGTGTGAATCCTTATTTACCATCATGGGAGTATATCCCGGATGGAGAGCCATATGTATTTGGTGATAGAGTGTATGTATATGGTTCTCATGATTATTACAATGGTCATGTATTTTGTCTGGGTGATTATGTATGCTGGTCAGCACCGACAGATAATCTTGCAGATTGGCGTTATGAAGGGGTTATTTATCCGAAGTGTAGTGACCCATTGAACAAAAATGGAAAAATGTGTCTGTATGCACCTGATGTGACAGTAGGACCGGATGGAAGATATTATTTGTATTATGTATTAGATAAGGTGTCCGTAGTATCTGTTGCAGTTTGTGACACACCTGCCGGAAACTATGAGTTTTATGGTTATGTGCATGACAAAAACGGAGCAAGATTGGGAGAAAGAAAAGGCGATGAGCCACAGTTTGACCCGGGCGTTCTGACAGAAGGTAATCGTACCTATTTGTATACCGGTTTTTGTGGTAAAGGAGATAACACAAGAACGGGTGCTATGGTCACGGTACTTTGTGAGGATATGCTTACGATAGAAGAGGAGCCTGTAATTGTTGCACCGGGATGTGAGTACAGCAAAGGAACAGGATTTGAAGGGCATGAGTATTTTGAAGCAGCTTCTATTCGAAAGATAGAGGATACTTATTATTTTATTTATTCTTCTATTGTCATGCATGAATTGTGTTATGCGACAAGTAAAAATCCTACGAAAGGGTTTGTATATGGCGGAGTCCTTGTAAGTAATTGCGATTTACATATTGATACATATAAGCCGGCTGATTTACCAATGGCATATGGAGCTAATAATCATGGAAGCATCGTGGAAATTAACGGAGAATGGTATATTTTTTATCATCGTCATACGAATGGAACATGGTACAGCCGGCAAGGATGTGCAGAAAAACTTACCATACTTGCAGATGGAAGTATCCCACAGGTTGAGATAACCTCCTGTGGATTGAATGGAGGTCCATTAGAAGGTAAAGGTGAATATTACACCTATATTGCCTGCAATTTGTTTACAGATACGCCGTCCATATATGTTGGTGGTGACAGATACCCAAAGATTATTCAGGATGGCAGAGATGGAGACGAGGAACCGGGCTTTGTCGCTAACATGCAGGATAGGGCAACTGCAGGCTTTAAGTATTTTGACTGTAAAAATATTTCAGCCATGTCAGTAAAAATCAGAGGCTATTGTGATGGAGTATTTGAAGTAAGAACGAAATGGGACGGAGAAGTCTTAGGAGAAATAAAGGTTTGTTCTGCCAATATCTGGGAGGAATTTGAAGCTCCGGTAGCAATTCCTGATGGAGAACAGGCAATTTATTTGACTTATCGAGGAAACGGTAATGTAAGCATTTTGTCATTTGCCTTGAAATAAAGGAAGCAAAAAATAGCAGGAGGAAAAAGAGATGGTTCGAAACGTCTTTTCAGAAATTGGTATTTCTGACGTAGATGTCAGAAAAAAACTTGAGGAAACAGCAAAAACGATTTTTTACGGAAGTGATGAGGAACGCATCTATTATCCTGTAGGTGAGGATATGGGATATATAACGGATACCGGAAATCTGGATGTCAGAACAGAAGGTATGTCTTATGGTATGATGTTTTGCGTGCAGCTTGGCTGGAAAGAAGAGTTTGACAGGATTTGGAAATGGGCGAAAACTTATATGTGGATGCAGGATGGCGAAAATGAAGGATACTTTGCATGGTCCTGTGGAACAGATGGCACAAAGTACAGTAATGGTCCTGCACCGGACGGAGAGGAATATTTTGCTATGGCGTTGTTCTTTGCCTCACATAGATGGGGAGATGGTGAAGGAATCTTTGCTTACGAAAAAGAGGCAAGAGAGATTTTACGTGCCTGTCTGCATAAGGGAAAAAATGGAAGACCGGGAACTCCTATGTGGAATCTTGAAAATCATCAAATTCTCTTTGTGCCGGGAATCGATTTTACAGATCCTTCTTATCATCTTCCACATTTTTATGAATTGTTTTCTAAATGGGCGGACGAGGAAGACAGACCTTTCTGGGAAGAAGCTGCAAAGGTAAGTCGCGCTTATCTTGTGAAAGCTTGTCATCCTGTAACAGGATTAAATGCAGAATATGCAGAGTTTGACGGCACACCGATGAGTAGAAAGCTTCCTTGGACGGATGATAGACATGATTGGTTTTTTAGCGATTCTTATCGTACGGTTGCAAATATTGGTCTTGACTATGCCTGGTTTGGCATTGATGCTGGACAGTGTGAGGCAGCAGGCAGACAGCAAAAATTTTTGTCAGATGCAGCAAGAAAAGGACAGTTTTCAACGTATGAATTAGATGGCACGATTGCTGTGGATAGTGTCCTTCATCCTGTTGCTATCATTGCGACGACAGCACAATCTGTGCTTGCTTCGTGGAATGATACCAGTAAGGAGTGGCTGGAGCTTTTTTGGAATACGCCTTTAAGAACAGGCAATAGAAGATACTATGATAACTGTCTGTATCTTTTTGCTATGTTAGCGTTGAGCGGTGAATACAGGATTTGGTAAAATACAATACATAAAAACGGAGAAAGTATCTTAGCTATGTGCAAGATACGTTTCTCCGTTTTTTTTAAACTTGATGGTATTTTTTTAGTTCTTTTTTATTTTTATACATTTCTTTATCTGCAAGCTGTAAAGCCTCATCTAAGGTAAGAGAGGGGTCAAATACAAAACCATGAGCAATTTCCACACCAATAGATGCACGTTGGTTTTCATCTAAAATACAATTTTTTTCACAGAAGTCCTCTAATAGCTTCATGCCGTTTTTATAATCTGATTTTGGCTTTTTGCCGGTTAAAATAACGAGAAATTCATCGCCACCCATACGATAACAGTTTCCTGTTTTATGAAATGCCATGGAAAGAGCTTCGGCTGCAAGCTTAATGAGTTGATCTCCTTTTTCGTGTCCTAAAGTATCGTTTACTTTTTTCAGGTTATTGATATCAAACTGTATGATACCAACTTTTGCATGGCCGGAATTTGGCATCACGTATTGTTTTCTATGCTCCTGAAAAGCAGTTCTGTTATAGAGCTGTGTCAGCATATCTGTAATAGCAAGATTGTGAAGGGTATCTGCTCTTGTTCCATTTTTTATCATTTCTACAAGCACAAGCATCTGATAAATCATCAGACAAAGAAGAAATCCAACTACACAGAGTCTAAAATAGAAAGAAAAATCATTGGAGGTCCCCATATAATAATGAATAAGCGCCGTTAAAAGAGAGAACACAATGAGACCAAGCCCAATCAAATGTAAAACATCGTGTTTGATATTTCTTTCCTGTGTATGATAACTTTGCAATAGCAAGAAGGATACTGGTATGAACGCAAATAGTAAAAGGTGCGTAAAGGAAAGGGTGTAGTGAAATTCCACATAATTTCCAAAGTGCAGTACGCAGGTAATGAGGGCATTGATGCAGGAAAGCAGTACGTATATGGTTGAGGTGATTTTTCCTTTTCCTTTTAGTTTGGCCATCGCAATCAAGCCAAAAGCCGGTGGCAAGGCAATGAGGCACAGATAGGAAATTAAATGGAATAATTCAGAATTACCAAAAAGCAAAGGCGGTAAATAGGATTCACAGCCAGACCATACACCTGCACAGACAGCAGCAGTGCCAAGGTAAATGAACTCGGCACCTGTATGATATTTGCGGATAAAATGTATGAAAAAACCGCATAAAACTAAACCAAACAGAATAAAAAGCACACTGATACAAAAGGCAAAAAAATGTTGGGTGATAACTGTCTGAAAAACTTCTTCTGCAGTACCAAAATAGATATTATCAATCAGACCGTTGGTATTTTTATAGACACTTCTGTTTTCCAAAGAAATAGTTATTGGCTTTTCGGAAGCAGGAACAGTAATCATATGCCATCGAATACCGGGAGAGGTACCGTACAGATAATCTGTCAGTGGTTCATCCTCGTACACTAAAATATCGTTCAAATAGATATTGGTATACATATTTCGGCTATAAAAAAGAAGAATTTGCTCCTCTTCTGTAGAAGCTATCGTAGTATAAATTTTTTTGGGGCTGTGTTCATTGGCAATAGCATAGGAAAAACCATTTAGAGAAAAAGGTTTGTCATTTTCATCTGTCCAGGATGAAGCTAAATTCATAACATTTTTCTCTTCAGCTTTTTGAAAATAATGAAATTGCAAATAGACAGCTAATAAAAGAATAAGAAGAAAAATACAACCGGATAAAACACGGCTTATTTTATCTATACATTTAAAAAAATTAACCATATATTCACCATTATAGGAAAGCGTTTTTCTCTATTATACCAATAATGACTTAAATGGTCAATTTTAAATAAGAAATTAATAAGATAACATAAATTTGTCAGATAATAATGCAATTATATGAATTTACGTAAAAAGTTAATTAAACAGCGAGAAAGTTACTGGCAGTATGGGGAAAGCATGGTAGAATAAGTGTATGCATTTTTATGATAAAGATGAGGAGAATAAGCTATGGAAAAACAATATGAAATGACAGTTCGTGATATTCCAGGCGGACTACTCACCTGTTTATGGAATGAGAAGGAAATAGGGATACAGGAGTTTTCACCTGAACATGTTGTATTACGTTTTGTGGAAATACAACAGGCAAACTGTGAGAAATTGCAGTTTGCCTATTTTGCGTTAAAGGATGGTGTTTACAAGTATTGTAAAGTATCTCAGTTTCACATTGAAGCATGGAGGGAAGAAAAGGAATACGTTCTTTTGACAATAGAGATAGAGGATGCACAGTTTGCTGCTATGGTGCAGTTTGTGATAACACAGTATGAAAAGTATATCCGACTAAAAATGAATAGTATGGATAATACCTTTTCAGAAGAATTGGCAGGATATCCTGCCAACAAGGATGAGATATATGCAAAGGATTTTAATGACTGGCTGGAAAAAAGAACAGCTACTGTTAAAAAAACTGATTTGGGCAAGCTGCTTCAACGTCTTTCCTTTGAGCTTGCTCTGCCTTTAGAAAATAGAGAGACATATCAGGCATTTTTGCGGGAAGAATGGAGTAAGCAGCATATGCTTGGAGAAGTGAAGAGACTTTATATCGGTAATGCCTACTGTCCTTTATTATTTCCTCAAAAGGAGCAATTGCTTGCAATATTGGAAAAGGCAAGACAATGGAAGCTGCAGATAACCATTGTTCTTTCTTATTTAAGACAAAGCAGAATAGAAGAAACAAAGGAACAATTACAGTTTCTTTACGATTGGTGTTGTGATAAGAAAGAAAAGATAGAAATCGTTATCAACGACTATGGACAGCTTTTACTTGTACAGGATAAAACAGATTACTTTATACTTCGTTTTGGAACTCTTTTAAATAAGAGAAGAAAGGACCCACGGTATTGCTACAAATGTGGGTTTGAAACACAAAAGGAAAAATTGATGGAAAATTCCTTACAGGACGATTTTTTTCTGCATTTTTTAGAAAAGTATCAAATATCCGGAATAGAGTATGAGACTTGTGGATATGAAATGAAGATAAGCACTTTGGGAGCAAAGGGAAGTACCTTGCAGTTACCATTATATCAGACAAATACGTCACAATTTTGTCCGACTTATGCACTTTGTACGACAGGGGACAGGGGTGTACAAAGCGAAGTGAAGACCTGCCCTGGTTACTGTGAAAGACACGTGTGCCTATACCCGGAGCATCTGTCACTGATTGGCAGATATACTTCTGTGTTTGCCTTTGATGAATGGTTGATGACGCACTCAGATGTTTTACAGACATACAAAGAAAGGGGGGTGACTCGCATCCTATGGAATATGTGGGACAGATGAAAATTGTAGCCGGTATGGGAAGTATGGAAGATTATGAGATTTTGGTAAAAGCAGGCGCAGATGAAGTATTTTGTGGTTATGTTCCTTTATGGTGGAATGAAAAGTATGGAAATCTCATGCCACTAAACAGAAGGGAGGTTTTCTTTTATCATGTACAGGCCGGAACCTTAGAAGATATGAAAATCCTGCAAAAAAGGAGCAAGCAGTACAAAGTTCCGGTGTCGATTGCCATGAATGCTTTGTATTATACAAAAGAGCAAATTGCGGATGCATTACAAATTATAGAAGAACTGATAGAGATAGGTTTTGTGCATTTTATTTTGGCAGATATCAATCTCATACTCCAGGTAGAACAAAAAAAGCTGCCGTGTCATATTCATATCAGTGGTGAACTGGGAGAGTGGAATACGCTGACTATTCGCTTCTTACGACAGGAAATGCAGGCAGAGCGTATTATTTTTCATAGAAAAAATACAATTGAGGATATGGCAGCTTGTATCGAAATAGCAAAGCAATGCGAATTTGCCCATACCTATGAAGCTTTTTTTATGAATGAGCTATGCCATTATACGGGCGGTTTTTGCAATTCCCTGCACTGCGACGAAATGGTGCATTTATGCAGGCTGCCGTATCAATTGACACCACAGGTAAAAGAATACGAAACACAAGAGCAGGAGTTTTCGGAAGAGGTAATTGGAGAAACTGGATGTGGACTATGTGCAATGTGGAAGCTGAGAGCTGCAGGAACTACCCATTTGAAACTGGTTGGAAGAGGAAAAAGTGCAGAAGATATGCAAAGAGACATTTTATCTGTAAAAAGAGCAAGAGATATTTTACAACAGTCTGCAACAGAAAAGGAATATCTGCAATCTATGAAACAAGAATTATTTGCAAAGGATTGCAGTAAACAATGTTATTTTCTGTAAAGGTATGTTATACTAAATAGAGTTTACATAAAAATGAAATGGGGACTACTATGATTAACAGAGAAAATTTCGCAGCACTTTTTTCTTATCATTTAGAGGATAGGCGAATGACTTTATCAGAATTTGCGACACGTATGTCAGAACTTGGAGTAAAAACTACTTATCAACAGGCATATAAATGGAAAAAGGGTCTGACATTGCCGAATGCGTTACAGCTTGTAGCAATTTGCACGGTGCTTCATATTGATAATGTACCGAAACTGTTATCGGAGGAAGCTTATGAGAAGCTGATGAAAAAACAGAAAAAAATCGTATTGATGAAGGCAAAGCAGGAATTGGAGGCAGAACGTATTTCACATAGACAGCTTCCGGTTATTTTACAGAAGGCCTCGGCCGGTTATGGACAGTATGTAGATGATGCAGATATTGAAATGGTATATGTGAAAGAAAGTGTACCTGAGAATGCAAGCTTTGGTATTCACGTTTCCGGTGACAGTATGGAACCGAGATTTCATAATGGTGATTTAGTCTGGGTAGAAAAAAAGGATACATTAAACAGTGGAGAGATTGGTGTTTTTTATCTGGATGGAAATATTTACATTAAGAGACTGGAATATGGCACAGAAGAGCCGTGTTTAAAATCACTAAACAAAAAATATAAAAAAATCCCAATCCGTGAAACAAGCGTATTCACGATTTGGGGTAAAGTTTTAGCTTAAAAAAGAGTGCATGCAAAAGCATGCACTCTTTTATGCTTATCTATTCGCAAATTAAGAACTTTTCTAATGCTTCCATAGCATCTGCTTCGTCGGCACCGTCTGCAGAAATTGTTACATTCATTCCAACAGAAGGATTAAAAGCAATGATTCCCATGATACTTTTTGCATTAATCTTGTACTTTCCACATTCTAAGATAATCTGGCTACGATAACCGCTGGCAATCTGAACGATTTCTGCTAATGGATGATCGTATTTCTTATCTAAATCTTGTACTGTTACCTCTTTTGAACACATAATAACTCCTCCATATACCTCACTAATAACTAGTAATTAAGTAAGCTCTCAATAGTGAAAATAAACTTCTTTCGATATTGTCATTGTGCCGTTTTCCGAGGAAAAAGTCAATGGTATTAAGAGAAAATATATATTTTTATACAAAAAAGCTATATAATGAACGAGAATACAATTATTTTTTATGAATTATGAAGATGGAAAATTCTTAAATTTGTTTATAATCATATAAGTTAACTGAAAAAGGAGCACAATTATGAAGATTTATGACAAAGAAAAAATAGATTGGAGTAATATGCCATTTGATAATAAGGCATTATACCTGCTATTAGTACCAATCATCGTGGAACAATTGTTAAATTCTTTCATGGGTATGGTAGATACTATGATGGTAAGTACGGTAGGCAGTCAGGCAATATCCGCAGTGTCATTAGTAGATTCTGTGAATAATCTGGTGATTCAGATATTTTCAGCAATGGCAGCAGGGGCAGCAATTATCTGCTCTCAATATTTAGGGAGTGGAAATAAGGAAGCAGGTAACAAGGCTGCCAGACAGGTGGTTATTACGGTGGCAACGATTTCTGTGGGACTGATGATAATTTGTCTGATTACTAGAAAACCGTTATTACAGATGATTTTTGGACAGGTTGAAGCAGGAGTCATGGAAGATGCACAGATATATTTTTTGTTTTCTGCTGTTTCATACCCTTTTCTGGCATTATTTAATGCAGGAGCAGCCTTTTACCGGGCAAGCGGTAATTCGAAGTTCCCAATGAAAGTATCACTGATTTCTAATATATTAAATATAGTAGGTAATGCTTTCTTTATTTATGTTTGCCACTTAGGAGTAACAGGTGCTGCATTGTCGACCTTGCTTTCCCGTATATTCAATATGGTAGTTGTCTTCTGTTTTTTAAGTAAGCCAAGGCAGGTAATTGTAATCAATGAATACACAAAATTCAGACCGGACATGTCATTAATATGGAAAATACTGGCAATTGGTATTCCGTCAGGAGTGGAAAATGGTATGTTTCAGTTTGGTAAGCTTGCTATTCAATCAACTGTATCTTCTATGGGGACAGTGGCGATTGCAGCACAGGCGATGACCAATATTCTGGAAAATGTAAATGGTGTTTTTGGTATTGGTGTTGGCATTGGTTTAATGACAGTTGTAGGACAATGTATCGGTGCAGGGAAAAAAGAGGAAGCTAAATATTACATATGTAAGCTCGTTGCGATAGCAGAGCTTGGTATTATAGCATCCTGTCTCTTTGTATACGCCATTACAGAACCGGTAACTGTTTTAGCAGGAATGGAGGCAGAAAGTGCCAAAATGTGTCTGGAAATGGTAAAAGCAATTACGATTGTGAAACCACTTGTGTGGACTACGTCCTTTATTATTGCATATGGACTTCGTGCAGCAGGAGATGTTAAATTCTCTATGCTTGTTTCTACTTGTACCATGTGGTTGTGCCGGGTAGCAATGTGTATCTTTTTGGTAAAGGTATTCCATTTTGGACCAATGGCAGTCTGGATAGGTATGTTTGCAGACTGGACTGTACGCAGTGTGATTTTTGTAACAAGGTTTTTGAAGGGGAAATGGATAAAAAGTAAAATAATATAGTGAAATTGACTGAAAACTATGTTAAAATTTAGTGTAAAGAGTAACAATACAATTTTTTCATCAAGGAAGGTAATTAAGATGGAAGAAAAGAAAAAATATCTTTATGCAGATAAGGAACAGCAAATCTTATATGCGAATAAATCATTGATTTTAGCACAGTTTGTATACTATGTAGCAGCAATGCTGATAGTTATCGTAGCATGCATACGAGGCGTAAGAAGTGTAGGGTATACAGTAATGCTTTGTGTTATGGCAATCTTTTTCTTGGGATTTGCCTGGGTAAACTATAAAAAGAAGCCAATGGGAAGAAGGCTCAGATATATTACTGCAATTGGATTGCTGCCTGTATTTTTCATTTTGAGCTATGGCTTTTCAAGCTATTATATGAGCTTTATGGCTATTGTTCCGTTTATTGTATGCATTATGTTCTATGATAGAAAGTTTAGTCTCCGTTTTGCTTTTGCAGTATCCATAGTGAGCTTTTTTGTCACTATTACACAGGGAATGTCAGGAATTCATGAGGGAGAGGATTTGTTAGATCACTTTTCCGCTTCCGGTGTCATTACCTTTATGATGTTTATCATTTATGCAACAGCAAAAAGAATTAGTGAATTTATTTCAGATATGCTTGGAAGTATTCAGGACGAACATGATGTTCAGAAAAAAATGACTGAGGATGTGCTCTGCATTGCAGGGAAAATTCAGGAAGGCTCTGCAGAAGCAATGAGTATCATGAACCAGCTAAATGAATCTACGAATATTGTAAATGGCGCAGTTTCAGATATTTCAGAGAGTACCTTGAGTACGGCAGAGAATATTCAGACACAAACCGTTATGACACAAAATATCCAGGAGTCTATTCAGACAACACTTGATAATTCTAAAGAAATGGTACAGCTTGCAGATGAACTGGCACAAATGAATGAACAAAGTATTCATACGATGAATGACCTGAAAGAACAGTCAAAGGTCATTGCAAATACCAATTCGGATGTAGCGGAATCTATGAAGAGACTGCTGGAAAAGACGATGGATGTAAAAAGTATTACAGAAATTATTTTTGACATTTCGGACCAGACAAACCTGCTTGCACTTAATGCATCTATTGAAAGCGCAAGAGCAGGGGAAGCAGGAAAAGGTTTTGCTGTAGTTGCAGATGAAATCAGAAAGCTTGCAGAAAAGACCAAAGAGGAAACAGAAAATATTGCAAAGATTTTGGGCGAGCTTGAAAAGGATGCACAAATGGCAGGCAACGCAGTGGAATCTTCTGTGATAGCGACAAACAAACAGGATGAAATGATTGTAACAGCTTCTGAATGCTTTGATAATGTTAGTAGCAATGTAGAAAAAGTGACTGGAAATATTCAGATGATTAATCATATGTTGCATGATTTGGCAGACTCCAATAATCAGATTGTTGATAATATCATGCATCTGTCAGCAACGACAGAAGAAGTCACTGCAGCATCTGCTCAGGCGGCGGAGCTTAGCCGCAGTAATCTGACCAATGCCAGTGAAACTAAGGATAAATTACAGGATATTTTGGATAAATCGAAACAGCTTGAGAAATATACAGAATAAATAATAGGGAAAGGAGGATTCTAAGGAATAACCTCCTTTTCTGCAAAAGGAAAAATAAAAATGCTTGAAAAGAAAAAACTAAAATTTTTGAAACTTATTTTTGTAACAGCAATGTCGCTTCTTCTTGTTGCGTGCACAGAAACGAAAGACGAGCCGGATGTTTTTGAGGCAGAGATTATCTTAGAGAATAAAAATGTACAATCTGGTGAGAAAAACGATGGGATATCCGAGACAGAGGATGGTTACCTTAAACAAACAGAAGAAGAGATAATAAAAGAGGAACCTAACAGTGTCGAACTCATTATGGTAGGAGATGTGCTCCTGCATACAAGAGTTAGCGACAGTGGCTTGCAGGAGGATGGAAGCTATCAGTATGACCATTTGTTTGAAAAGGTAAAGGAGAAGGTGGAAACAGCAGACCTTGCGTTGGTAAATCAAGAGGTCATCCTGGGTGGTACGGAGCTTGGCTTATCAGGCTATCCTTGCTTTAATGGTGCTTATGAGGTAGGAGATAGTTTGGCAGATGCAGGATTTGATGTTATTCTACATGCTACCAATCATGCTTTAGATAAAGGAAAAACAGGACTTTTAAATTGTATTCATTTTTGGAAAAAAACTTATCCTGAAATTGGCGTAGTAGGAATCTATGAAACACAGGAAGAAGAAAATGACATTTATGTCACAACAGTAAATGAGATACGTATTGCTATTTTAAATTATACTTATGGTACGAATGGCATTTCATTACCAAAGGATATGCCTTATGCTGTTTCCTTATGGGAAGAAGAAAAAATAGAAAGAGATGTGGAGGCAGCAAAACAACAGGCTGATTTTATAGTAGTCTGTCCACATTGGGGAACAGAGTATATGCTTGAGGAAACAGCTGACCAACAGAGAAAAGCACAGTTTCTTGCAGATTTAGGAGTTGATTTGATTATTGGTACGCATCCGCACGTCATAGAACCTGTAGAATGGCTCACAGGTACGGATGGAACGCAGACGCTTTGTTACTATTCTATCGGCAATTTTGTGAATGCAACCAGCGGTACAGGTGCAGGGACAGCAAATCGTATGGTAGGTGGTATGGCAGATGTTACAATAACAATGGAAGAAGGAGAGGCTGTCATTTCAGAATATGGCATAGAACCTTTAGTCAGTCATTTGGTAGAAGGCAGAGGACAAATGACTACTTATTTTCTTGACGATTATACAAAAGAGCTGGCAGAGGCAAATGAAATCAGAAAACAGGATAGTAGTTTTAGCTTAACTTACTGTAGAGATTTATGCAGACAGGTATTTGGAGATTTATATAAGGAATAAAGCAGGAGGCAGACTTTGGAACAGGGCTTATTACACATTTATTGCGGAGACGGAAAAGGAAAAACAACAGCAGCAATAGGACTGGCAATACGTGCAAAGGGAGCGGGCTTAAGAGTATGCTTTGTACAGTTCATGAAAACAGGAAGTTCATCAGAACTTACTATATTAAAAAAAGCGGATATTCAGGTTTTTTCTGTACAGAATCCTTTTGGATTTACCTGGAATATGACAACAGAAGAGAAAAAAGCACTTGAAACAATAAATACAGAGGCAGTACAAAAACTGCTGATTGAAAAAGATAATTATGATGTACTGGTTCTGGATGAAGTTCTTTCTGCCTATCAGCATCAGCTCATAGACAGAACAATGGTCTGTAAGCTTTTGCAGGAGAGAGAGCAAACAGAGATGGTTCTGACAGGACGAAATCCGGAAAAAGAATTACTGGCAATGTCAGATTATGTAACAGAAATGAAATGTGTACAGCATCCATACGAAAAGGGTGTACAGGCACGTCTTGGAATAGAATTTTAGGAAAAACAGATAGAAAGGATGATTACAAAGTGAAAAAAAGAAGAATTATGTTTTTACTACCATTAACATTACTTTGTATAGGAGCATCTGGCTGTGGTAGTACAGAAAACTCAGAAACAGAGGAAACAATAACAGAAACAGAAGAAACAACACAGGAAAAAGGGGGAACCGTTTCTTTAGAGGTCATGTGTGATGAATCCGGTGTTGGACTGATGAATGAAATCATTGATTCGTTTAAAACTGAATACGCAGGACAGGCTGATTTTGATATTACAGTAGTTACCGGTTCGGAGTCAGAAACAAAGGAAATCATTTTTGGGGATGTCAATAACTCACCGGATGTGTTCATTTTCCCGGATGATCAGTTGGATACCCTGATTGGAGCAGGTGTGCTTTCTCCGGTCGTTCATACAGATAAGATTGTATCCGAAAATGTGGAAGGCTCTGTAAATGCAGCAACAAAAAATGGAACACTTTATGCATATCCTTTGACAGCAGATAATGGCTATTTTATGTATTACAACAGTGAATACTTTTCAGAGTCAGATGTGACAACCCTGTCAAAAATGTTGGATATCGCAAGTGAAGCAGAAAAGAAAATTACTTTGGATGTAACATCGGGATGGTATTCCTATTGCTTTTTTGGAAATACAGGGTTGACCTTAAAATTGAACGAAGACGGTATTACGAATTCCTGTGATTGGAACAGTACAGAAGGAGCAATCAAGGGTGTTGATGTAGCACAGGCTATGTTAGATATCTGTGTAAATCCCGGATTTTTGGCAGGCGGTGACGACGCACTTTTAGCAGGCTTTGAGGATGGTAGTGTGATTGCAGGCGTGAGTGGTGTTTGGTATGCTAAAAAGATAAAGGAGCTTTTGGGAGAAAACTATGCGGCAGCGAAGCTTCCGACCTATACGGTTGCAGGTCAGGAAGTGCAAATGGCTTCCTTTACAGGATACAAGCTTGTGGGGGTAAATTATTACTGTGATAACACTGAGTGGGCACATACTTTTGCAGAATGGTTGACCAATGAACAAAATCAGACTTTACGTTTTGTAGAAATGAATCAGGGACCTTCTAACATTGCAGCAGGAGAGTCTGAAGAGGTACATAAAGAGCCGGCAATTGTAGCAGTTATAGAGCAATCTCAGTATGGTACACTTCAACGGGTTGGTAACCACTATTGGGACCCTGTCAATTTCTTTGGGAATACAATGGCAAATGGAAATCCGGATAATTCATCCTTGCAGGATTTGTTGGATGCTATGGTATCCGGTATTACCTCTTCCTCAGCACAATAATCGGAAAGGAAAGTCCAAAGTTTGAAACAAAATGTTTCAAATATTGATTGATAAATCTGCTAAAGCAGATAGAGAGGTGTAAGATGAAAAAAGGAAAACGTATTAGCTTAAAAATTATTACATTAGGTCCTATTATTGCATTAAGTATTGTAGCAATTATATCTAATATCTTTGCTTATCAAAATGTAAAACGTGTACATAATAGAGGAACGGAAATTGCAGACCAACATTTGGTTCAAATAGAAATGCTTGGACATATTCGAAGTAAAATACAGGAAATTCATAAAGATTCGCTTTCCCATGTAGTAGCAAATACCTTTGATACCAGAGTAGCTATGGTAGAAAGCATACGTAGGGAAGAGGCTGCTTTAGATGGGTATCTTGCTGAGTATAAAACCTATGTCAGTGAGGAAGGACAGACTCACTTTAAAAAAGTAATGGATACTTACGAGCTTTTAAAACTCGATATTAATCAGCTTATGGCATATAGTGCAAATGATGACGGAGATACTGCATATGCAATGAGTAATGGTTCCATTTTGGACTATAGCACTGCTATGGAAAGTGAAATTGATGCACTTATGGAAATCACAGATGTGAAAGCAAAAAATGCAGTAGAGGAACTGAATACTGTGTATCAAAATGCGAGAACACAGGTATTTACAGCAACAGTGATTACAGTGATTACCGTATTGATTTCTGCCTATCTGCTGATTCATTTCTTTACAAGACCGTTGACAAGAACAAACAAGGCAATTGGAGAAATTGTAAAGAGTATTGATGAGGGACAGGGTGATTTGACAAAGCGTGTGGTACTGGAAGCAAATAATGAAATTGCAGATATAGGTAGTGCCATTAACGTATTTATGGATAAGCTGCAGACCATTTTGAAATCTATTATTGAAAGCACCAATACTATGGGAACTGTCATCGAGGGTGTACAGACAAGTATCAAAACCTCGAATGATGGAGTGTCTGATTTGTCGGCCGTTACAGAAGAACTTTCCGCAACGATGCAGGAGGTTGGCCTCTCTGCAAGTAAAATCAATGAGAATACAAGTATTGTCAGAGAAAACGTAGATGTGATTGCAACAAAATCAAATGAAATCAATGATTATACAAAGCAAATGAAACAAAATGCTGATAAGATGGAAAGTGATGCGAAAAACAACATGGAAGAAACCAGCAAGAAAGTCAGCGAAATTTTAGAGATTTTAAATCAGGCAATTGAAAACAGTAAGAGTGTTGATCAGGTAAACAGCCTGACGAATGAAATTTTAAGTATTTCCAGTCAGACCAATCTGTTAGCATTAAATGCTTCTATTGAGGCTGCAAGAGCCGGAGAGGCCGGAAGAGGTTTTTCTGTTGTAGCAGAAGAAATCAGGCAGCTTGCTGACACAAGCCGTGAGACAGCCAATCGTATCCAGGAGATTAATAGTGTAGTAACGAGTGCTGTACATAATCTTTCAGAACATGCAAACGGATTGATATCTTATATGACCTCTGCTATTTTGCCGGAATTTAGTAATTTTGTCGAAAGCGGAGCCCAATATCGTGAAAATGCAGATTACATTGAAGGTATCATGGCAGAGTTTGTTGCCCAGACAGATGCATTAAAGCTGGAAATGGATGAAATTGCAGGAGCCATAGAAACGATTACATCTGCAATTGAGGATGGTGCAAAGGGAGTGAACGGAGCTGCCGAAAGCACACAGATTTTAGTGGGAGACATGGAAATCATCAGTAACAGGATGGAAGAAAATGCAGAAATTGCAGAAACATTGAAGAAAGAAACCGATATTTTCAAAAACTTTTAGGGCTTAACATATTGTTGCCACGAGGGACTACAGTTTGCAGTCCCTTTTTGTACGAAAAGATAGCGAAATGGGAAATTCGTGATATAATAAGTGAGAATGTGAAACAGGTGTTTAAGAAAGGATTGTACAAAAAGGATGAGATGTATCATTTTCGGAGCTGGCGAGTATGGAGAATATAACTGGGAGAGAAAGGAAAATGATTACGTGATTGCAGCAGACGGTGGGTATGAGCAACTAAAGAAAAAGAATTGTCTGCCCGATGTATTAATTGGTGATATGGATTCTATGTGTTGCAAGCCTGATTTGGAAAAACTAAGAGAACAGGGAGTTGTGGTAGTGGAGTTACCTAGAGAAAAGGACGATACAGATATGCTGGCGGCTATCAGACTTGGTTTGGAAAAGGATTGTGAGGAATTCGTTATCTATGGAGGGACAGGCGGTAGACTAGACCATACTATTGCCAATATTCAGTGTCTTATTTATTTGAAAAATCAAAAGAAAAAAGGTTATTTGATAGGAGAACATAGTGTAACAGAGATTATACGTAATGAAAGAAAGGATTTTTCGGAAAAACAACAGGGGATTTTCTCAGCATTTGCGATAGGGGCAGATGCCTATGGCGTAACAGAGAAAGGGCTTAAATATGAAGTAAATCATGCAATTATCAGACAGGAATTCCCTATCGGAATTAGTAATGAGTTTATAGGACAAAAAAGTTATATTGAAGTAGAAAACGGAACCTTGCTTTTGCATGTGATAAATGCAAAATGAGGTGACAATTGCTTTTAGAAGGAGAAGGTTGGAGGAACACAATGGCAGGTAAATTGCAAGAGCAGATAAAAGAGCATATAAAAAACAGTTCTATGCAGCTGCTGGTTTTTAACTCTCTTTTGATTATTGAAATTGTGGCAGTACTGGGGATTGTTATCATAGAAGCATGCATGAACTATGAAGAAAAGGGATTATTCGTATTGCTGCTGCTATTGATTTATTTGATAGCTATGTTTGCATTAGGTAATATGTATCCGCAGAATATCAATGTATTTACAGCAGTGATTTTATTACCGATAAATTTTGCTGTTTTTCCTTACATGCTGATATTTGCTGAAGGAGGAGGCATTAAATCTGGTATGCCTGTTTGGATGACCTTTGGGCTCATTCTTGTGTTTATTGCTCTGGATGGTAAAATGTTCTGGTGTATGCTCATTGCAACAGTATCTGTCGATGTGGCACTGTTAGCTTATACCTATATGCATGAAAACCTGGTGCAGGTAGTAGATAATACGTTTTACTATTATGAAGATAATGCGATTGCGATTTTGGCAGTATCTTGTTCCATTGGTATTATTTTAAAAAATCAGAGAAAACTGGATGCTAAACAAAACGAAAAAATACAAAAGGCTGTTATCATCGCAGAACAGGAAAAGAAAAAAGCAATGAATGCCAATACAGCAAAAAGTAGTTTTTTAGCTTATATGTCTCATGATATCAGAACACCGATGAATGCGATTACAGGTATGACTGAATTGGCAAAATATCATATAGATGATCCGCAAAAGGTAAAGGAATGTCTGGACAAAATTCAGTCATCCTCGGAGCAACTGTTATATTTAATCAATAATGTATTGGATATGTCAGAAATAGAGACAAAAGAGCTTCATTTGAAAACAGGGAATT
>CAMBAN010000046.1 GCA_945864145.1 uncultured Lachnospiraceae bacterium
AGTATTATCTTATCAACAGTTGCCTATGCTTTTTCTTCTGTATTTCTGAAAAGATATTCCAAAGAAGAAAATCCGGTGGTACTAAGTGGTTATCAATTTATTCTTGGTGGCATCATCATGATAGTTGCAGGTCTGTTGATGGGAGGAAAACTGACAGTTGTGTCAGGAAGAGGCATTTGCATGTTAATTTATCTGGCATTTGTGTCAGCGATTGCATATTCTTTATGGGGCATTTTGCTAAAATACAACCCGGTTTCAAGGGTGACGATTTTTGGATTTATGAACCCTGTATTTGGAGTCATTCTTTCAGCAATTTTTCTACAGGAAGCAGACAAAGTTGGAACAGTCTGCTTAATTGCGTTGGCATTAGTATGTGTGGGAATTTTTGTGGTGAACTATCAAAAAGAGGGTAAGAATTCCTGGAATATTGGTTGAGGAAATAGCTGTTTCATGCTAAACTATTGCACATATAAATGTGTGATAAGGAATGGAAAACGAATATGATATTTGAAGAAAAAGAGATGTATATAGGGGACATGCACATTATGCTGAGAAATGCCAGGACAGAGGATGCTGCAAGTCTCATTGCCTATTTAAAAAAGACAGCAGGAGAGACGCCTTATTTAATCAGAAATCCGGAAGAGGTTTCTGTTACGATGGAGAGTGAAATCAATTTTATAAAATGCAAGGAAGAAGCAAAGGATGAATTGATGTTACTTGCTTTTTGTAATGGAAAGCACGTGGGCAATTGTTCGTTGATGGCTATGGGGAATTATCAAAGATATGCACACCGTTGTAGTGTGGCGATTGCGTTATATCAGGAATATTGTGGAAGAGGCATTGGTACTGTGATGATGGAAACTGTCCTTCAGGTGGCAAAGGAGCTTGGCTATGAGCAAGCCGAACTGGAGGTTGCAGCATCAAATAAAAATGCAATTGCTTTGTATAAAAAAATGGGATTTCAGGTCTATGGTACCTTCCCAAACAATATGAAGTATCAGGATGGCACCTATGTAGATTGCCATTGGATGATGAAAAAATTATAGGAATTAGGAAAGCAATACTTCAGAAAATGGAGTATTGCTTTTTTGCTACATAAAATCAGTTTCCTGAAACCCTTTCAGATAAAGGATTTGCAGGATATGCCATTAAAAAAGTGTAAATTTATATTGACAAATATTTGAAATGGGGGTATCCTATGCAAAGTAAATACTTTGAATATCAAAATATTTGAATATCAAAGTATTTAAAAACAGATGAGCTGGTATAAAAATACAAGGTTCGTTGTTTTTAAAACTACATGCAAAAAGAAATAGGGTTAGGAAAGAAAGGAAAAAAACTATGTTAGAAAAGGTTAAGGAAATTATTGAGGAGCAGTTAAATTTGGATGGTGTTGAGATTACAGAAGCATCTCGTTTCAAGGAGGATTTAGAGGCTGACTCTTTAGACTTATTTGAACTTGTTATGGCTTTTGAAGAGGAGTTTGGCGTAGAAATTCCTTCTGAAGATTTGGCAGACATCAAAACAGTTGGAGATATTATGGATTACATGAAAGCTAAGGGAGTAGCATAATGAAATTCGCTATTACAGATTTATTAGGGATTGAATATCCTATTATACAAGGTGGTATGGCATGGGTGGCTGAGCATAATCTTGCAGCTGCCGTGTCTAATGCCGGTGGACTTGGACTGATTGGTGCAGCTTCTGCACCAGCAGAAATTGTCCGTGAGGAGATTAAGAAGTGTAAGGAATTAACAGATAAGCCTTTTGGTGTAAACATCATGTTACTAAATCCAAATGCGGATGAAGTTGCAAAGGTTGTTGTAGAAGAAGGCGTAAAGGTAGTAACTACCGGTGCGGGCAGTCCTGCAAAATATATGGATATGTGGAAAGAAGCCGGTGTGAAGGTCATTCCTGTCGTTGCAAGTGTAGGCATGGCAAAGCTTATGGAAAGAGCAGGTGCTGATGCGGTTGTTGCAGAGGGAATGGAAAGCGGCGGACACATTGGTTCCACTACTACGCTTGCTTTAGTTCCGCAGGTAGTAGATGCAGTAAATATTCCGGTTATTGCAGCAGGTGGTATTGCAGACGGCAGAGGTATGGCAGCAGCCTATATGTTGGGCGCACAGGGCGTACAGATTGGTACCAGATTTGTGGTAGCAACAGAATCTATTGTACATGAAAACTATAAAAACCAGTTAATCAGGGCAAAAGATATTGATTCAACTGTAACAGGTATGAGCACAGGCCATCCAATCCGTTCCATTAGAAATAAAATGACCAAAGAATATCTGAAACTGGAAAAAGAAGGTGCAGATTTCATGGAACTTGAAAAACTGACACTTGGGTCACTTAGAAGAGCTGTTATTGACGGAGATGTCGTTAATGGAACAGTTATGGCAGGGCAGATTGCAGGTATGATTAAGGAGGAAATGCCGTGTAAGGACATTATCCAAGAAATCATGAGAGATGCTACTGCACTTTTAGATGGAAAAAGGTTATGAGAAAGGCACGGTTATTAGCATGAGTAAAATAGCATTTGTATTTCCCGGCCAGGGGGCACAGTATGTGGGTATGGGAAAGGATTTTTATGATACTTATGAGACGGCAAAGCAGGTGATTGACCTTGCCGGAAGTGTAACAGGGATAGATATGGAAAAACTGCTATTTACAGAAAATGAGCAGCTTAACCAAACAGAATATACACAGATAGCAATGCTTGCAACAGAGGTTGCAATGCTAAAGGTTTTAGAGGAAAAAGGGATTAGGGCTGATATGTGTGCCGGTTTAAGTCTTGGGGAATATGGCGCACTTGCAGCAGCAAAGGTGATGGAGCTTGATGATTTATTTAAGCTTATTCGTAAAAGAGGATTATTCATGCAGGAGGCATATCCGGAAGGCGGTGCTATGACAGCAGTGCTTGGCATGGAAACTGCTACTATCAGAGAAATCTGTGAGGCAGTTACAAAAGAGGAAAACAAAGGTGTAGTCAGCATTGCAAATTACAACTGTCCGGGACAGATAGTGATAACAGGCAAAAAGGAAGCTGTAGATGCAGCAAGCGAAAGACTTACACAGGCGGGAGCAAAAAGATGTGTTCCATTAAAGGTTAGTGGACCATTCCATTCTGCACTGTTAGAAACGGCAGGACAGCAGCTTGGTAAGGAACTTGCAGAAGTGACAGTAAGTGACCCTGTTATTCCTTATTACTGTAATGTCAATGCACTTGCAGTAACAGAAAAAAGCATGGTCAAAGATTTATTGGAAAAACAAATTTCATCTTCTGTATGTTGGCAGCAGAGTGTAGAAAAAATGATTGCTGACGGTGCTGATACATTTATTGAAATCGGACCGGGAAAAACATTAAGCGGCTTTATGAGAAAAATTGACAAGAGTGTCAGAATGATGAATGTAGAAAAGGTCGAGGACTTAGAGAAAGTAATTGAGACTCTTGCGGAGGAGGTTGCATGCTGACAGGTAAGGTTGCACTGGTAACAGGTGCAGGAAGAGGAATAGGAAGAGAGATTGCAAAAATACTTGCAAAAAACGGAGCGACTGTCATTGTGAACTATAATGGTTCTAAGGATAGTGCGGAACAGGTAGTGGCGGAAATCGAAGCATTTGGGGGGAAGGCAGAAGCTGTCAAAGGAAATGTGGCTGATGAAGAAGAAAGTGCATCCATGTCCAAAACAATTTTAGAAAAGTATCAGAAGGTAGATATTTTGGTAAATAATGCAGGTATTACCAGAGACGGTTTAATCATGCGTATGAGTGATTCTGATTTTGATCAGGTAATCGATATTAACCTTAAGGGTGCTTTTCATATGATACGTCATTTATCCAGAAACTTTATCAAACAAAAAAGTGGAAAAATTATCAATATTTCTTCTGTAAGCGGTGTAATGGGAAATGCAGGACAGGCAAATTATGCAGCCTCCAAGGCGGGACTTATTGGACTGACCAAAAGTGTGGCAAGAGAGTTTGCAAGCAGAGGCATTTGTGTCAATGCTATTGCACCGGGATTTATTGAGACAGAAATGACAAAGGCCATGCCTGAGGAAGCAAAGAAAAACATGGGGTCAATGATACCCTTGGGAAAAATGGGACAGGCAAAGGATGTAGCAGAGCTTGCACTGTTTCTGGCAGGTAGCTGCTCTGATTATATAACAGGACAGGTTATCAGCGTGGATGGCGGCTTACATATGTAAGAGCTTTTGATGCTACGACAAAATGGAGGATTTACATGAGTAGAAGAGTTGTTGTGACAGGAATGGGAGCAATTACACCTATCGGTAATAATGTAGAAGAATTTTGGAATGGTATTAAGCAGGAAAAGATAGGCTTTGCACCGATTACCCGTTTTGATACCACAGACTATAAATGCAAGCTTGCAGCAGAGGTAAAGGATTTTGATCCAGGAGAATATATGGATAAAAAGGCTGCTCGCAGAATGGAATTATTCTGTCAGTATGCAGTTGCAGCAGCAGGAGAAGCAATTCGTGATGCAGCACTGGATATGGATAAAGAGGATGCCTACATGGTAGGCTGTTCCATTGGTAGTGGAATAGGGAGCCTGCAGGCGATGGAGAGAGAGCATAAAAAATTATTGGAAAAGGGACCTGGAAAGGTAGCACCACTTTTAGTGCCATTAATGATTTCCAATATGGCAGCAGGAAATGTCAGCATTGCCTATGGATTAAAGGGAAAGAGTATTAATGTAGTTACAGCCTGTGCAACAGGAACCAATTCTATTGGAGAAGCATTCCGTACTATTCAGTATGGTGATGCAGATGTCATGTTGGCAGGAGGAACAGAAGGTTCTGTTTCCCCTATTGGTATTGCAGGATTTTCTGCATTAACAGCTTTATCCTCTTGTGAGGACCCAAAGAAGTGTTCCATTCCGTTTGATAAGGACAGAAGCGGTTTTGTCATGGGTGAAGGTGCAGGTATTGTAGTTTTAGAGGAATTAGAGCATGCAGTAAAACGAGGAGCAAAGATATATGCAGAGGTAGTTGGCTATGGTTGTTCTTCGGATGCTTTTCATATCACGTCTCCGGCAGAAGATGGAGCAGGAGCTGCACGTGCCATGGAAAATGCAATTCAGGATGCAGGTGTAGATAAGAAGGAAATTACCTATATTAATGCACATGGTACCAGTACACATCATAATGATTTGTTTGAAACAAGAGCTATCAAGCTTACTTTTGGTGAACATGCATCAAAGCTTAGAATCAATTCTACAAAGTCCATGATTGGACATTTATTAGGAGCTGCCGGTGCAGTAGAATTCATTACTTGTGTCAAGGAAATGGAGGAAGGCTTTATTCATAGAACAGTTGGTTTAGAAGAGCCTGGTGAGGAACTTGATTTAAATTACTGCCAGACAAGTTATCAGGAAGAGGTACCTTATGCACTTAGCAACTCTCTTGGCTTTGGTGGTCATAATTCCAGTATTTTAGTAAAGAAATATCAGGCATAGGGAAGGAGTGACACACGTGTCAGTATATACAACAAAAGAAATTATGGAGATTATTCCGCACAGACACCCTTTTCTTTTAATCGATACCATAGAGGAGTTAGAGCCTGGTATCCGCGCAGTTGGAAAAAAATGTGTAAGCTTTAATGAACCGTATTTTGCAGGACATTTTCCGAACAATCCTGTTATGCCGGGAGTATTAATCATAGAAGCATTGGCACAGGTTGGTGCAGTAGCAACACTTGGCATGGAACAGTGGAAGGGAAAAACCGCATACTTTGTAGGAATTGATAAAGCAAGATTTAAACAGAAGGTACATCCGGGAGATGTATTGATGCTGGAAACAAAAATAAGCAAGGTAAAAGGGCCTATTGGTGTAGGAGAAGGAACTGCTTATGTGGATGGAAAGGTTGTAGCAAAAGCAGAGCTGACCTTTGCAATAGGGGACTAGCGGCTGCAATAAGAAAGGCGTGGTTATTGATATGATACAGCATATAACAAAAACAACAAGGACATTCCCTTCCAATTTGTACAATAAATTGGAAGAACGCTTGAAGAACAATAACAGTAATATAGGGAACACTGCAAAGATTACACCAATACAGGAAATAGAAACACAGATTAAATGTTCAAAATGCGGCAGAATGGTAGACAGAGCCAAGGTAGTAAAGAAAAAATATATTTGCTATGAGTGTGGTGGATATTTCCGTGTAAAAACAAATAATCGTATCCGTATGGTAGCAGATCCGAAAACCTTTGAACCATGGTTCGAAGATATGGAAGTCAGCAATCCGTTAGAATATGAAGGATACGAGGAAAAGCTTGCTGCGGCAAGAGAAAAAACAGGCTTAAAGGAAGCGGTAACAGTAGGCAGATGTAAAGTATTTGGTGAAGATATTGTATTAGGAGTCTGTGATTCCAGATTCATGATGGCCAGTATGGGACATGTGGTTGGTGAGAAAATCACCCGTGCAATTGAAAGAGCGACAGAGCTAAAGCTGCCTGTTTTCATTTTCTGCTGTTCCGGTGGTGCGCGTATGCAGGAGGGTATCGTTTCTCTGATGCAGATGGCAAAAACCTCTGCAGCAATTGAAAAGCACGGAGAAGCGGGACTTCTGTACTGTTCTGTTTTGACAGACCCAACAACAGGAGGAGTCACTGCAAGCTTTGCAATGCTTGGTGATATCATTATGGCGGAACCGGGTGCACTTGTAGGTTTTGCAGGTCCAAGAGTTATCAGACAGACTATTGGACAGGAGCTTCCGGAGGGATTTCAGACAGCAGAGTTTTTGGTAGAGCATGGTATTATAGATGGAATTGTAAAAAGGGAAAATCTGAAAAAGACCATTTACTATTTGGTAAAAACCCATCAGTGCCAGGGAAAAAAGATCTATGCTGACTTTAAACCAAACAGCGATTTCCACTTTAAATTGAGTGAAACGCTAAAGGAACAGACATGGCATTCTAATCCAAGAACTGCCTGGGAAAAAGTGAAAGCAGTCAGACAGGTGGAACGTCCTTCTGCCTTGGATTATATCGATCATATCTTTGATTTTTTTGTAGAAGCTCACGGAGACAGAGCATTTATGGATGATGCTGCCGTAGTAGGTGGCTTGGCCTTTATTGACGGGCAGCCGGTTACTGTGATTGCAGATGTAAAAGGAAAAAGCTTTGAGGAGTGTCAGACCCGCAACTTTGGTATGCCAAAGCCGGAGGGTTATAGAAAGGCACTTCGTCTGATGAAGCAGGCTGAAAAATTTAACAGACCGATTATTAGCTTTGTTAATACACCGGGGGCTTTCTGTGGAATAGAAGCGGAGGAAAGAGGACAGGGAGAAGCAATTGCCAGAAATTTGAAAGAAATGTCTGCTTTAAAAGTACCCGTACTTTGTATTCTGATTGGAGAAGGCGGCAGCGGCGGTGCACTTGCAACCGCAGTTGGTAACGAAGTATGGATGATGGAAAATGCTACTTATGCGATTCTTTCTCCGGAGGGATTTGCATCCATTTTATGGAAGGATTCCAATCGTGCACAGGAGGCAAGTGAGGTTATGAATATCACTGCCCAGGACTTAAAAAGACTCGGGGTAATAGAAAGAATCATTCCGGAATTTGGTGGTGCCGGTGTTGATACAGTTGGTGCAATCGCTGATTATATGAAGGAATATATGAAAGAATTTTTGAAAAAGTATGATGGATTTACCGGCGAGGAAATAGCAGAAGAAAGATATCAGCGTTTTAGAAAGTTTTAATTGCGAAAACGTTGACAGTTTTAAAAGAGGACTTTATGATGGAAGAGATAGTGATAAAGATAACAGGTACAGGAAGCGCACTTCCTGAAAAGAGGCTGACAAATTTTGACTTACAGGAAATGGTGGAAACCTCTGATGAATGGATACGCGAAAGAACCGGAATTGCCGAGCGCAGAGTGGCAGAGGAGGGAGAAAACCTGGCTTCCCTTGCTGCAAAGGCTGCACAAAGAGCGCTGGAAATGGCAGGAAGAAGCGCAGAGGAGATAGACATGATTCTGGTTGCAACCTGTTCTCCTGATGATATGCTTCCTTGCTGTGCCTGTCAGGTGCAGGGCCTGATTGGAGCTAAAAATGCAACCGCTTTTGATATTAATGCGGCCTGCTCCGGCTTTCTATTTGGACTTCAGACAGCATATGCTTATTTACAGACAGGTATGTACAAAAGAGCACTGGTAATTGGTGCAGAGGTACTGTCAAAGTTGGTGGATTGGACAGATAGAAGCACCTGCGTATTGTTTGGTGATGGAGCAGGTGCAGCTCTTTTGGAGTGCAGTACCGGACAAAAGCAGTTTTTAGGATTTGTACAAGGGGCTATTGGGGAAAAAGGCATGGTTTTAAGCTGTGCCAGAACCAGGTTCGTTCAAATGAATGGTCAGGAGGTCTATCGTTTTGCAGTAAAACAGGTACCACAATGCATTGAAGATGTTTTGGAAAAAACGGGTCTTTCAATACAAGATATTGATTTATTTGTATTACATCAGGCAAATGTGCGTATCATTGAAGCAGTAGCTAAAAGATTAAAGGTAGACATTGAAAAGTTCCCGATGAATTTATCAAGAGTCGGAAATATGTCTTCTGCTACCATTCCTGTTTTACTGGATGAACTCAACAGAGAAGGAAAATTAGAAACAGGACAAAAGATTGTACTTTCCGGATTTGGTGCAGGATTAACTTATGGTGCATGCGTACTGGTCTGGTAGGACAACGGATGGAATAGATAGAGAGGCAGAATTGCTCATGGAAAAAAGTGCAAGCAGAACCTTAAATGAGATATTGGTAAATCTCTTTAATCATGTTATGGATATAGAAGCAAAAGCAGTCATTACAGAAGAATTCAAGGATATTAGCAATAACGATATGCATATTATAGAAGCAATCGGTATTGAAGAACCAAGAAGCATGTCTGTGATTGCTAAAAAGCGTGAGATTACAGTCAGTACACTGACTATCAACATGAACAGCCTGGAGGAAAAGGGATATCTTGTCAGAGAAAGAAGCAAAACTGACAAACGTGTCGTTTTAGTAAGGCTGACAGATAAGGGAAGAAAAGCCTTTTTTCACCACAGAGACTTTCATAAAAATATGATCAAATCTATTGTCAAGGATTTATCTGAGGAGGAAATGAAGATTTTGATTAAATGTCTGAATAATCTGGACAAATTTTTTGCAGAGTGTCAATAAGGAGCAGGTATGTCAAATATCATAGAGATTACTGATTTTATGGCACCGGAGCTTGATGTATATGCAAGACTCTCAGAGGTGCAGTTATTAAATAGAGCAGAACCGGAGAAAGGAATGTTCATTGCAGAGAGCCCCAAGGTTATCGAGAGGGCTCTTGATGCAGGGTGCATTCCTGTATCTTTTTTAATGGAAAAAAAGCACGTGGAGACACAGGCAAAAGAATTGTTAGCACGTTGTGGAGAGATTCCTGTGTATGTTGCAGAGTTTGAAGTTCTGACAAAGCTAACAGGTTTCCAATTGACACGTGGCATGCTTTGTGCCATGTACCGGTCCAAGCTCCCTTCTGTAGAAGAGGTTTGTGCGGGTGCAACACGTATTGCGATTTTAGAAAATGTGATGAATCCAACGAATATTGGTGCAATATTCCGCTCGGCGGCAGCCTTAAATATGGATGCAGTGCTTTTAACAGCAGCCTGCAGTAATCCATTATACAGACGTGCTATCCGGGTCAGCATGGGAACTGTTTTCCAAATCCCTTGGACTTTTTTAGAAGAAAAGGAGCTTGGAACAGAGAAGAATCTGGACTGTTTAAAACGTTTAGGTTTTAAAACAGCAGCATTTGCACTAAGAGATGATTCCGTAAGTATTGATGACCCGAAACTGATGCAGGAGGAAAAGCTTGCCATTGTTCTTGGTACAGAAGGAGATGGACTGGCAAAGGAAACCATGGCAGCCTGTGATTATACAGTGCGTATTCCGATGTCTCATGGAGTGGATTCTCTGAATGTAGCGGCGGCAAGTGCAGTGGCATTCTGGCAGTTAGGAAATCGGAAATAGAGCAGGATTTTTTCAAACTTTTTCCATAATAAAAACATAGATTAGGCACAATTTCTGAGTAAACTCATATTCAGTTAGGAAAGGTGAACTTGGAAATGGAGGTTCTATATGTTTAGGAAGAATAAATCATTAGTTGTGTTTACTGTTATAATGTCTATGACAACAGCTATGCTTTCAGGATGTGGCAGCACAGCTACAGATACGCAGGCACAGACACAAAGTATAGAAGAGATAGAGCAGGCATCTGTACAAGTAACAGAAGGTGAAGAATATATGACAGCACTGTCACATATTGACAATGCAAAGTGGCAATATGTACGCAGATGATGGAATTGCAAGAAATGAAACTGCGCAGAAAACGGATACTTCTACCTATGAAACAGCATAGGATTATATTGACAGATTGAATGCAGACGGTGAGTGGATTATCTATGACAGTGAAACAAATACAGCAAGCATCACCAGTGTAGAGGATTTTGTAAAACATTGTAAAACAGCCAGCAAGAGTGTAGGAGCCTTTGCAGAAGATTTGACAAGAACAGATGCTTTTGGCAATACGGTTGACTATCGTATCAATATGTACAATCTATTGTATTTCTTGAGCGAGTATTATGATGGCTATGAAACTTCAACAGTTGCAAAATACTGGAGAATTCGAACCGGCATTAATCAGGGAGATACAGCTCTAACAACAGAAGTGAACTTAGCTTTGGCATTGGAAAATTATGGCGCAGATGTTGACTTTGAAACTGTATGGGGACAGGGACATACGACAGCAGAAAGAACAGGTGACAGTACAACAAACTTTATTGCTTGAGTAAATGCGTGTCTGGCATAAAAAAATACCGCCACATTCAATTGTGACCTTGTGCTGGTAATAGGAAATTCGTATGAATTGCAATCTCTGAAAAATGTAGAGTTGATGAAGGTAAAAATACAATAGTTGAAAAACAAAACAATAAATTTACAGACTATACAGAAAAATTAAATGTATAAACTGAATAAAAAGACTATAATTATTATAGTGTTGGAAAAAGCAGGAATACACCAAATTTTATGTAGGAGGACGTAGTATGTTTGAAGACTATTTTAAGAATCTAAGTGTTGGAGATAAGCTAAAGAAAGCATTCCGGGGAGTCTTGATTCTGTTTATTATCGTTCTTGTAGCAGCAGTAATCGGAATTACCTACATTAGTCTTTCTATGAAAAACTTTCATGATGTTTCTCATCAGAATAGTGTATTACAGATGGAAATCCGAAAGGATCTTCAGGCTGTTGGAAAAATGGTGCTTTGGTCAATGACTACAGATGATTTGGAAGAAACGAAATATTATCTGAATCAGGCAGATGATTATGCGCAAAATCTTGCTGATAATGTAGAACTGTTAAAAGAAACATTCCCGGATCAAGATCACATCATAGAATTGAATGAGGCAATTGCAGAGGTAAAAGCGTTAAGACTGGAATTGGCTGAGCTTGCTTCTGCAAATAATAATGAAGCAGCATTAGAATTATTCAATGGTGCATATAATGATGCGACCGAGGAATTGCAGAATGTGTTAATAGAAATAGGTGAACATTCAGAAGCTGATGCAGATAAAGCATATAAGTTATCTATAATTTTTGGTATTTTGTGCGAAGTTTTCATGCTAATTTTAGCTGGCGTATGTATTGTATTTATTAGAAATTTCCGTGAAACTTTGGTAAGGCTCATTATGATACCAATTGAGGAAATAAAAGAAGCAACCGGTCAGTTAAAGGCAGGTAATCTGAATGTACAGATTCAATATGAATCCGAAGATGAATTAGGTGCATTAGCTGTTGATTTTACGGAGACTTGTGCTTCTCTTCATGAAATTGTTGAAGAGACACAGTTTTTGTTGGGTGAGATGTCAGAAGGTAATTTTGATGTACATACTACTAAGGAGGACAAGTTTGTAGGACGGTTTTCAGAAATCCTTTTGTCTATACGTAAGATGAACCGACAATTGGATGAAACCTTAAAAGAGATTAGAGCAGCTTCTGAACAGGTAGCGACTGGTTCTACACAACTTGCCGGCAGTGCAGAGGAGCTTGCGGAAGGTGCCACAGAACAGGCTGGAGCGGTAGAAGAGCTTACAGCAACAGTAGAAGATGTTGCTACTATTTCAAGAACAAGTGCGAAGTCAGCATTAGGAGCATATGAGATGGTTACGCAAACTGCACAGGATGCAACAAGGAGTCAGGATGATTTGCAGGAATTGACAAATGCAATGATGCGCATTAGCGAAACCTCAAAAGAGATTCAAAATATTATTGCTGCAATAGAGGACATTGCAGCACAGACAAATCTTTTGTCATTAAATGCATCTATTGAAGCAGCAAGAGCCGGAGAAGCAGGAAAAGGATTTGCTGTCGTAGCAGACCAAATTGGTAAGCTTGCCGCAGATAGTGCACAATCAGCTGCTAATACAAGAGCGTTGATTGAAAAAGCTCTTGAAGAAATAGAGAATGGTAATATGGTTACAGAAAAAACAGTTGTGGCATTAAGCGAGATATTGAAAGGTATGAATTCTTTTGCAGAAGCTGCACATGGAGCAAGTGAAGCCTCTAATACGCAAGCGGATATGCTTGACCAAATTCAGCAGGGCATAGAACAGATTTCAGGTGTTGTTCAGAGTAATTCATCAGCGGCACAGGAAACTTCTGCAACAAGTGAAGAATTGTCAGCTCAGTCTGAGAACTTAAAGAAACTGGTTGGACAATTCAAATTAAGAGATTAGTATGAAAAGAATTTCTAATCACTCAGAGCAAAGGCTCTTTCGTGAAGAAATTCTATGTTTCATACAGGAAAAAGCTAACGCTTTTTCATTCCTATTTGTGCCTCCGCTTGGCAGCGGAATGGAGATTAATAAATAAAGAGAATGAAAGAAGGTGCATATGGTGTGCACCTTCTTTTTCGTTATGATAAAATAGAAAAATAAAAAATCATTAAAAAAAGGTATTGACTCTGACGTTATGTAATAGTTTATGCTATGATTACCACAGAGAAAGGCAAGGTTGTTAATTATGATGACAGTACATGAAGTTAGTAAAATATCAGGAGTAAGTATACGTGCTCTTCACCATTATGATAAAATTGGACTTTTGCCGGGCACAGAAGTTACCAATGCAGGATATCGCTTGTATGATGATACAGCATTAGAACGGTTGCAACATATTTTGCTATTCAAAGAACTGGAATTTTCACTGAAAGAGATTAAAGATATTCTGGAGAGTCCGAGTTTTGACCGAAGTAAAGCATTAGAACAGCAGATTCATCTGCTGAAGCTTCGTAAGGAACATTTGCAGAATTTGATAGACCTCGCCTGTGGAATAAAAGCGATAGGAGTAAAAAAAATGAGTTTTGAAGCTAAATTTTTCACACGGCTAAAGGAGAAAAAAGTTTTATGTTATTAAGTATTGCATTAATTTTGATTGTGGGCATGTCTATGGGATGGCTATGTCAAAAGGTTAAGCTGCCAAGTTTACTTGGTATGTTGGCGACAGGTATCGTATTAGGTCCCTATGTGCTTAATCTGTTGGATGAAAGTATTTTGGGGATATCGGTCCAACTTCGTAAAATTGCACTGATTATTATTCTGACAAGAGCGGGATTGGGCTTAGACTTGTCGGGATTAAAAAAAATCGGCAGACCGGCAATCCTCATGTGCTTTGTTCCGGCAACCTTTGAATTGATTGGAATGATAGTATTGGGACCAAGACTTATGGGACTGTCCATTTTAGAAGCTGCTGTTATGGGTGCTGTGCTTGCAGCAGTATCACCTGCTGTTGTTGTGCCAAGAATGGTTAAATTAATGGATGAAGGATATGGTGTAAAGGAAGGAATACCGCAGCTTATCCTTGCGGGGGCATCGGTAGATGATGTCTATGTTATTGTCTTATTTTCGACCTTTGTGGGAATGATGCAGGGAGAAGGTGCATCTGTGGTAAGCTTTATAAATATTCCGATATCCATATTCCTCGGTATTGCTATTGGGTTTCTGATTGGTACATTTTTAGCATACTATTTTCAGAAGGTACATATAAGAGATACTGCAAAGGTACTTATTATCTTAAGTATTTCTTTCTTATTGGTAGTTGCAGAGGATACACTTACGACATCCATTACATTTTCTGCGTTAATAGCAATCATGTTTATTGGAATAGGTCTTCAAAAGAAGAGGGAAACGGTTGCCAAAAGACTTTCTGTAAAATACGGGAAGCTTTGGGTTGCTGCAGAAGTATTCCTGTTTGTATTAGTGGGTGCGACTGTTAATATCGGTTACCTTGGAAAAGTTGGAATAAAGGCACTATTGGTCATTGCTGGTGCATTAGTATGCCGAATGGCAGGGGTATTTGTCTGTTTATTGGGAACAAATCTGAAGAGACAGGAAAGAATGTTTGCCATGATGGCTTATACGCCGAAAGCAACGGTTCAGGCAGCAATTGGAGGAATCCCTCTTTCCCTAGGGTTCGCGTGTGGGGATACGATTCTTACAGTGGCTGTACTTGCGATAGTTTTAACTGCTCCACTTGGTGCAATTGCCATAGATTTCTCATATAGAAAGTTGTTATCAAAAGATTCTTAACATTGAAATAGCAGGCTTCATTTTCTATCAAAGAATGCCTGCTATTTCTTTTCCTTATTCAATTGGTTCATGTCTGACTATTTGGCTTCACGATGTAAAAACTCATCATAATATTCAGATAAAAAAGCTTCGATTCGTTTCAATATATGAATTTCTCCTTTCTTTTCTTTTGATATATTTATCATAACACCATTTTTAACTATATTGAAATGCATATATTAAATGCATTGCTATACCTGCAAAGTATAAAAAGAGCTGTTCGTTTTTGGAAAATGGTTATTCTTGTGTTGACAGAGTAGAAAGTCAATTTTATAATATATTTAACAATTAGGTTAAATGTTAAATGAGGAGGCGTAAAGAATTGGGTTTACAAAATACATTAAAAGCTCTTGCAGACCCTATTCGTCGTGAGATTTTAAATCTTTTAAAAGATGGAAAAATGTCTGCTGGAGAAATTGTTGATAAATTTCCGGTTACAGGAGCAAGTATTTCCCGGCATCTGTCTGTATTAAAGGATGCGGATTTAATTCGAGATACCCGAGAAGGAAAATATATTTTTTATGAGCTAAATACCTCTGTGTTAGAGGAAATTATGCTTTGGATTACAGATTTGAAAGGGGACAATGATGATGATGAAAAATAATAAAAAGCAAATTATCATCTCTTCGATTATCATTTTACTACCGATTGTGGCAGGACTTGTGATATGGAACTATTTGCCGGAAAAGATGGCAACTCATTGGAATGCGAATGGAGAAGTGGACAGATGGAATAGTAAAGTGTTTGCTATTTTGGGAATTCCGGCAATTTTTCTTATTGCGCATCTGGGATGTGTTTTTGTCACTCTTAGAGACCCAAAGAATAAAGAACAGAATAAAAAAGTATCGAATATGGCATTGTGGATTATGCCAATTTTTTCACTGATTTTGACAGGAACTACCTATGCTATTGCCCTTGGAAATACAATTGGAATGGATATGATAGTGCGCATTCTTATAGGTCTGATGTTTGTGATACTTGGTAATTATATGCCAAAATGTAAACAGAATCATACGATAGGAGTAAGGGTTACATGGACACTTCAAAATGAAGAAAACTGGAATAAAACACACCGTTTTACCGGAAAACTCTGGGTATTGGGTGGAATCATCATATTGGCTACTATGTTTATACCAATGAATCATTATATCCATGCTTTTTTGAGTGTATGCATTGTATTGTCATTTTTACCAATGCTTTATTCCTATGTCTACTACAGAAAACAATTAAAAATGGGAATTGTGACAAAAGAGAATATAAAAGACACTACATCTGGGAAAAAGACGTCAACCGGTGCAATGGTAGTCGGAACTTTGATAGTCGTTATTGCAGGAGTATTCCTTTTTACCGGAAAATACGAAGTGGAGTTTGGGGAAACATCATTTACCATAGATGCACTTTATTGGGATGATGCGACTGTTGCTTATGCAGATATCGATGAAATAGAGTATAGAGATCGAGACGACCCCAAGGCATTCGATAGCAGAACCTTTGGTTATGGAAGCTTTCATGTTTTAATGGGTGAGTTTAAAAATAGTGAATTCGGTGCGTACACCAGATATTCTTATACATCTTGTGACTCTTGTGTGGTACTTAACATAGATGGAAATATTCTTGTTATCAATGAAAAGAATGAAGAAAACACAAAAGAACTGTATCAGGAATTAGTAAAGAGAGTTAATAAATAAAAGAGGTGGGGGTTAATTATGGAAGAAGCAAACAAAAAATTGAAAACGAAAAGAATCTTAATTTACATAGGAATTACTTTTTTACTCACGTATGGATTCAGTTTTGGGATAATTTATCCACTGAATAATGGTGCAAACGTAAGAACTGATTTGACTGCATTGGTTCAGGTGGCAGTAGCGGCAGTTATGTTTTTTCCATCAATTGGAGTACTTTTAACCAGACTGATTACCAAAGAAGGATTCAAAAACGCATGGGTTCGTCCACACTTTAAAGGAAATGTAAAAATATATTTATTCGCATATTTTGGACCGGGAATTTTAACATTAATTGGTACTGTAATCTATTTTTTGATTTTCCCAAATCGTTTTGATTTGGAATGTGGATATTTAAAAATGGCAATGGAAGCGTCCGGTGCTACAGAAGCAGGGATTGGAATGCCACTTTCTACATTAATGGTTGTGCAAGCGATACAAGCAATGTTATTAGGCCCTATTTTGAATTTCTTTACATGCTTTGGTGAAGAATGGGGATGGCGAGGATACTTGTTGCCGAAAATGGCTAAAAAGCTTCCGGCAATTCCGATGCTTTTGGTGAATGGTATCATTTGGGGATTATGGCATGCACCGCTTACTGCAATCGGGCATAACTATGGTGTAGGCTATATGGGATTTCCTTTTACAGGAATTGCAGCAATGTGTGTATTCTGTATCGTAATGGGTATTTTCCTGTCCTATGTTACCATGAAGGCAAAAAGCTGTATTCCTGCGGTTTTGGCACATGGTGCGATTAATAGTATTTGTGCAATCGGAATGTATTTTACTACGGATGGAGGAAATCCATTTATTGGACCTGCGGCAACAGGTATTGTGGGCGCAATTCCATTTATCATAGTAGCAGTTATCCTGCTTGTATTTTACTTTGGAAAAAGACAAGGATAAACGAGAGTTCCTTAAATGAAAATTTCAACGACACAAAGAACCAGTAGGAAAGCCATTACTGTGTTAAAAATCTTATAGTGTTTGTTATAGGCATTTGTCAATCCTTTTCCCAAAAGAGCCCAGACAATAGTGCTGGATGAACCAATCAGCGCGAGTAGAGGGCACCATAAAAGATAGGTAGAAAGTCCGGAATAATATGGTGCTAAATAAATCTGAAATACAGAAAGTGCAAAGAACATAATTTTTACATTTGTTAAGTTAAGAAGTAAGCCATTTAGGAAATTCGGGTATTTGTATGACCTATCGGCTTGCTTCTTATTTGTTTGTTCATTATTTGTGTTTTCTACATAAAGCGGTTCACTCTTATAGATATGGTAAGCGAGCCAAAGAATATATCCACCACCGACCAGCTTCAGTAGCTTCGAGATATTTTCCGAAAGAAAAGAAAAACCGTAAGTGATAAATGCACTAACAAATAGGATGCTTAGGAAACCAGTAAAAAGTCCGGTGTACACTTTCAGAAAACGCTTAAATCCATAGCGGAGACTTAAGGTAAATGAATAAATATTTGCAGGTCCCGGTGTGTAACTAACTAAAAAAACAATTTTAAAATTTTGAAGTATCATATAGGTATCTTATGGAAATTAAAAATCTTTATACATTTAAGGCTATTATTGAAGAGGGAAGCTTTTCAAACGCAGCTAATAAACTTGGCTATACCCAGTCCACTATTACCTTTCAAGTGAAGCAGCTAGAAGCAGAATTGGATATGAAGCTGTTTGAAAAAATAGGGCGACGTATGCTTTTGACAAAAACCGGAGAAGCGATTCTGCCATATGTAAATGAAACTATCAATGCTTACGAAAAAATGCAAAATGCGGGAAAGAAGCTTTCCGAAGTGAAAGGAGAGCTTAGCATCATCATATCAGAGACGTTGCTTTGCTACTGCATGAAGGATGTAATTCGTGAATTTCATGAAGTTGCCCCTGGGGTACAGTTAAAGCTAAGAACCCTGGACTGCCATTCTACCAGGCAGCAGTTGATTGACGGAAATGCGGATATTGGAATCTGCTATGACGAAGAGGAGAACGATGATAGATTAAACATTTTTTCTTTGGGACCGTGCCATATGTGTCTCGTAGGTTCATCAGGTCTTGTGGCAAGGCTGGGGCTAAAGCAACTTGATTTTTCGAAGTCCAATACTACGATACCTGTTTCACTTATCACGGATGAACCAAGTGGTATCTTCCGAAGAAAATTTGAACGATATGTGTTATCTAATAAAATTACCATGGATAACACTATTGAATTATGGAGCACAGAAACGATTAAAAGCATGATTGCCAGTGATTTGGGAGTAGGATATCTCCCGGCATTCGTTGTTCAAAATGAGGTGAAAAATGGTACATTTATAGCTCTTAATCACAAGATACCAAATGAGAATTTCAGGTGCATATACGCCTGTCACAAAAACAAACATATCAGCCCGCAGATGCAGTATTTCATGGATTTGCTGGAGAAATATTTACGGATAGATGAAATCTGATTAATTTTGTGATAATCTGATGATAAAGAAAATCTGAAAGACATTGTCAATTTAGCTGATGAAAGAATGTATAAATATAAAGAAAACAGATAAGAAGAAGTAGTTTGCTAATGATGTAAAAAGGAGGTTTTGTACTATGAAAAAACTGTTTGAAATCGGAAATCAGTATGCAAAAGAAAGCGACTGGAAGGATTTTACTCTTTTGAAATTTTGCCTGTGTGCTTTAGGTGTAATCATCGGTGTACAGGTAGCTCCGCAGAATAAAAAAAGAGTAACATGTGTAGCTATTGCAGTATTCATTGCGACTTATACTCCTCTCATGGCAAAGCTTTTCAAAATTGTTGCAAAAGATGAGTTTCTTTCATAATGGAACAGATTTCGCTTTGCTACAAACGATAAAACGTTCTTATTCATAATTGAGATGTAGATGGAAAAGAGGATTTATATGAGTTTATTATTTGTAAATGCAGCTTTTCGTGAAGGCTCAAGAACCAAAACGATAGCAGAGGCTTATCTGAAAAAAGGAAATAAAAATTACAAAACAGTTGATTTGGGAAATGTTGATGTGCGTGCTTTAAATGAGGAAACACTAAAAACATACAATCAATCAGTAGCTGAACATGACTTTATGGACAAAATGTTTGATTATGCAAAAGAATTCAGGGATGCTGAAGAAATCGTAATTGCAGCTCCATTTTGGAACTATAGTATTCCTGCGGTTTTGCATGCTTATTTGGAACTGGTATGTTCACAGGGAGTAACTTTTGATATGGCAGCAGATGGAACTTATTACAGTTTATGTAAGGCAAAAAAACTTACGTATATTACAACAGCGGGTGGATATATTCCTGCTGAGGATCATGCTTTTGGTTATATCAAAGCTTTGGCTGACGTATTTTGGCAAATCCCGGAAGTGAATTATTACAAAGCAGAGGGACTCGATATCGTGGGAAATGATATTGAAAAGATAATTGCTGAAGTGATTGGGAGCATGATATAAAATGACACGAGGGATTTTTCATTATCTCTATCTTTGCGCTCATGCAATTGACCTTTGGTCAATTCTAAGTTTTCTGTTAGATTCTATTACTCAAATAGAATAACAATTTTTCTAATAGGTTCTTCTGAAAATTTGACACCGAAATAGCTCAAATCTAACTATATCGGCGTTACCTTCTTATGAATTACCCCGAGAATGCTTTCTACAACGTTTATCAGTGCTTTTTTCTTTAAATTTCAAAAAAATTAACAACAATTTCTTCACATTTTGTAAATCCCGGTGTTAACAACCCGAAAATCACCATATTTTAACACCGAGAAAATTGAAATAAGCTTTTTCCGGTGTAGCCTTAAAGAAATCACCAATGGTTTTGCCATTACCACATATACATTGAAATATGAATTTACCAAATCCACAAATTCTTGTTCGTATGCCTATTTTAACACCAAATAATAGTTATGTATATTCCAACAAAATCAAAATAAATAGGGGGTGTATCTATGAGCATATATAAAATGTATCAAACACTTTTTTATGTTCCCCGAACATCAAAAGAGTAGATAAAGGAAAAATCATTACAGCTAATGAAATTACGGCTAGATTGAAACGTGGATTGAACGTATAGGGATTAAATACCGTTCTCCTCATAAGATTAGAAAGAATTTGGGAGATATACTGATTGAAAATGAAGTGACCAAGAGTGACCATAATAACATTCAATTTGCAGAAAGAAAAAAGAGCTTAGAAACCGCTAATTTCTAAACTCTAAACCTTAAAACAAAAATGCGGAAGATGGGACTTGAACCCACACGCTATTACTAGCACAAGATCCTTAGTCTTGCCTGTCTGCCAATTCCAGCACTTCCGCATGTCAGCATTATGTAGTTAAACAATAAGCTTTAAGAACTTTTTTCTGTTCCCTCAGCACCGCTGCAAGAAGTATATTATCACGTACCACTATTGAAGTCAACAATTTTTTGTAAAAAAATAAAGTTGAACTTTTTGAACAGTTTACCGTAAATTGTGTAACAAATTTAGAAGAAGGAGAAAAGGGCATCAACTTAATATAAAATTTATGGAAGTGCGCATAAGAAAAAGGTTGACAGAAATAAGAAAAGCAGATAAAATAAAACATGTTCGCAGGAATGGCGGAATTGGCAGACGCGCAGGCTTCAGGTGCCTGTGGTAGCAATA
>CAMBAN010000047.1 GCA_945864145.1 uncultured Lachnospiraceae bacterium
ATGCGGTATCTAACTGATTAACAAATGAACAAAGAGACTGTGGTTGGAGCCTTTCTAAAACCATCAAGTGGTAGGAGAATAGAACCAATCCACAGCATCTTATATATCATAGTCGAACCTACAGAAGAGGTAAAGAATAGACTATGACCTAATAGTTATTAAGACCTTGGAGAGGGTCTCTAAAAACTACTACTATATAATACGAGGAGAAAATATGTACGAAAGTTGTAATCAGGCGTATTCCATGCATCCGGATTTTTTTGACCCGTTGCATCAGTATGTCGTATTGGATATGGAACCGGGTAATCCTGAATTTGTAAAGGCATATTATGTACATGAGAAACCAAGTGTAACAGTAACAGAAGATGGAACAGTAAAATTCTACATGTATGCGCCAAAGGCAGAGAAGGTAGCGGTTAGTGGGCTTGGAGGCTATTTCGGTCAGGAAAAAATATATCTGGAAGCAGATGGAGAGGGAGGTTTCTCAAAAGAAGTTTCTGATTTTCCTGCTGCCATGCACTATTATCAATGGTATGTAGATGATGTTCCTGTCTGCAATCCCAAAGCAGGTGTAAATTACGGATGCTTTCACGGAATAAATACCTTTGAAGTTGCAAAGCAGGGAATAGATTTTTACGAGATGAAGAAAGTTCCACATGGACAGGTACATATAGGTAAATATGTATCCTGTGTAAATGGGCATATAAAAGAATGCTATGTCTATACACCACCTGCCTATCAAAAAAATGTGCAGAAGAAATATCCGGTTCTTTATCTTCAGCATGGTGTTGGCGAGAATGAAACAGGATGGATTTGGCAAGGAAGAGTTAATTTTATTTTGGATAATTTAATCGCAGAGGGAAAATGCAGGGAAATGATTGTGGTAATGTGTAGTGGTTATGCATTTTTGCCGGAGGAAGACCCTGTATTTTTCCCGGGAGATTTTGATAAGGAACTGACACAATCAGTGATTCCTTACATAGAAGATGAATTTCGTGTTATTCGTAATCGTACGGGAAGAGCGATAGCAGGTTTGTCTTTGGGCTCTGCACAGGCAACGTTAACAGCCTGTTCTCATCAGGATATGTTTTCCGGACTGGGTGTTTTTTCAGGCGTAGGACTTCATATTTTTGAACGTTATGAAATGGAAAATAAAGACCAGTTCATTTTCCTGAGCTGTGGCAACCATGAGGAGGAATTGTTAAAGCAACAGTTGGTATGGAAGGAAAAGTTTAAAGATAAACAAATGGACTGCATGCAGAAAACCTATGAAGGTTTTCATGAATGGAAGGTATGGAGAGAAAGCTTTTATGATTTTGCGCAGTTATTGTTTCAGAAAGTGAATGAAAAGGAAGAGGAATGTCGTAAAAAAGTGACATTTACGTCAGAAACATTTCAGACCCAGACGGCAGAAGAAAGCATGCTGTTTTTTGACCCTGTTTATAAACAGGTATATTTTGCTACAGATGAGAATGGTAATCCGGCAGGAAAATATCGAAATATTCCAAAGGGCTTTCGTATGCTAGATGATACGACAGTGGAAATAAATATTTATGCACCGGGCGCTAAACAGGTTATGGCAGATGTGTTTGATTGTGGAAAAGCAGAATTGAAAGCATCAGATACCTTGCCGGGATATTGGACAGGAACAATAGGAAATCTTGAAGGCGGTTTTCATTATGTCAGGTTTGAGGTTAATGGAACCAGAGTGGTGAATCCGGATGCACCAATCGGATATGGTTGCTTTCAGGCAATCAATTATCTGGAGGTGCCGGAAAAAGAATTTTCTTATCCATTGCTGAGAGATATTCCACATGGACATGTGCAGATGAATTACTATACTTCCGGACAGACAGGAAGAGAGAAGCTATGTTACGTGTATACGCCGGCAGGATATGACAAGTCGGAAAAGAATTATCCGGTACTTTATTTACAGCATGGTGGTGGTGAAAATGAAACAGGATGGTTACGCAATGGAAAAATAGCAAATATTGCAGATTATCTGATTTCACAAGGTTGTATGGAAGAAATGATTATTGTGATGAATACAGGATATGCTTTTAGACCGGATGGAAAGAGTCATGTTTCACTTAGTTCTTTTATGGAGGAACTGGTAGAGGATTGCATTCCGTATATTGATTGTACCTATCGTACCAAAGCGGATAGACAGCATCGGGCAATGGCAGGACTTTCCATGGGTGGAATGCAGACGCAAAGAACAGTATTTCGCTATCCGGAGTTATTTGCCTGGGCAGGTATTTTCAGTGGTGGATTTGTGCTTCAAAATGAGGAAGCAGACTATAGAAAAATACTATTTGATAAAGACGTATTTGAAAAGACTTTTCAAATGCTATTTGTAGCCTGTGGTGAACAGGATAATTTCTATGAAGTAACAAAGAAAAATGTGAATACCGTGTTGGAAAAAGGAGTTCCTATAGATGTCTTTTTTGAGAAAGGACGTCATGATTGGAATTTCTGGAGACGATGTGGAGTACAATTTTTACAGAAGGTATTCCAATAGAATTGATAAAAAGGGAGAAAACAAGATATGCAACATTATCCGCTTATTCCGTTAGATTATCCGGACCCTGATGTCATCAGGGTAGAGGATACCTATTATATGGTCACGACAACCATGCATTTTATGCCGGGCTGTGAGATATTACGGTCCTACGATTTGATAAACTGGGAACATCTTACCTTTGTATATGATGTATTGGACTGTTCTTCCAAACAGACCTTGAAAGGACAGGAAAATGCATATGGAAAAGGGATGTGGGCAGCATCACTTCGTTACCATGACGGTATTTTTTACTTATGCTTTGTGGCAAATGATACGGGTAAAACTTATTTGTTCCGCACAGATGATTTGGAGCGTACATGGATTAGAAGTGAGATAAAGGGCTTTTATCATGATGCTTCGCTGCTCTTTGATGATGATGGAAAAGTGTATATTGCTTATGGAAATAAGAATATTTATCTGACAGAACTGAAAGCTGATTTAAGCGGACCATTAGAGGGAGGCTTACACAGACTTCTTATTTCTGACACAGATAATACAATGCTTGGATATGAAGGTACTCATTTTTATAAAATCAATGGGAAGTATTATCTTTTCTTGATTCATTCAAAAAAGGAAGAATGGAGAAGAGTAGAAGCCTGCTATATGGCAGAAAGCTTACTTGGTGAGTTTGTTGGCGGAGATATTTTTGACGAGGACAACGGTTACTGCCATCAGGGAATTGCGCAGGGGGGCATAGTAGATACACCGGATGGAAAGTGGTACAGTATTTTGTTTCAGGATTATGGTGCAGTGGGAAGAGTTCCAGTGTTGTTGTCTGTTACGTGGGAAGAGGATTTTCCGGTTATGGATGCAGAAGGGAAAATGCCAGAAGAAGCTGACTATTCCTATATGCCTTTGTACGGAAGCGATGATTTTGGATTTGAATGGCAGGGAACACTGAAGGATACCAAAAGAAAGTATGGATGCTTTGGATTACAAAGCATATGGCAGTTTAATCATACACCGGATTTATCTCTGGTTACGATGGACAGAGATAAAGGAAAACTGATGATAAAAACAGATAAGCTGTGTCAGAATCTGACACAGGCAAAAAATGTATTGACCCAACGCATGAAATATCCCGGATGCGCGGGAGAGATAACGATAGATGCAACTGCTGTCAACAATGGTGATTATGCGGGAATTTGTATTTTACAGGCAGATTTTGGAATGGTTGCAATTACCAAAAAGGAAAATCGGTATTACCTTGTCATGGGTAATCGTGAAGTTTTGGAGCAGGAAGTAATAGAAGTGGACAGTCCTGTTGTAGAGTTACGGGCAGAGGCAGATTTTACAAATATGACGGATATATCAACCTATTACTATAAAAAGGGAACGCAGTGGGTAACTATCGGAAACACTCATAAGCTTACGTTCGATTTGGCACATTTTACAGGATGCAGGTTTGGGCTCTTTTACTATGCAACCGAAGAAACCGGTGGTACTGTAGAATTTTCCGGGTTCCGTTATGTAGAAAAGGATAGGTAAATTTGAGAAGTAAAGAGTAACATCTAAGCGGAAAAAACAGACAGAAAAGACTTATAATGGCAGAAAAGGAAAATGAAACAGAGGAGAAGTATCATGGGAACAATAGCTAATAATCCAATATTATCCGGTTTTTATCCGGACCCATCCGTTTGTGCAGTAGGAGAAGATTTCTATTTAGTTAATTCAACCTTTTCCTACTTTCCGGGGATACCTGTTATGCACAGTAAAGATTTGGCACACTGGGAGCAGGCTGGAAATGTTTTAACAAGAAATTCACAGCTTCCTTTAGATAAAGCAGGACATTCACAGGGTATTTTTGCACCTACCATTCGTTATCATGAGGGTGTATACTATGTGATTTGCACGAATGTATCACATGGAGGTAACTTTATTGTAACTGCAACAAATCCGGAAGGACCATGGTCTGAACCGGTATATATTAAGGGCGCAGAAGGTATTGACCCAAGCCTGTTTTTTGATGAGGATGGAAGATGTTATTATATTGGTACCCATCCAAATCCAAGTGGGGTGAAGTATAACGGAGACTGGTTTATCTGGATTCAGGAACTGGATTTAAAAACCCTGCAGCTTATTGGAGAACCAAAGGATGTATGGAATGGTGCTATGAAAAATATCATATGGCCGGAAGGTCCACATATCTATAAGAGAAATGATTATTACTATATCATGCATGCGGAAGGTGGAACAGGTCCGCATCATGCAGTAACAGTATGTAGAAGTAAGAGCATTTGGGGACCTTATGAAAATAACTTCTGTAATCCGATTCTGACACACAGACATTTGGGAAAAGATTATCCAATAAAATATGTTGGACATGCAGATTTAGTACAGACTGTACGTGGAGACTGGTATATGGTTATGCTTGCCGTAAGACCGGAAAATGGCTACACAACAATGGGAAGAGAAACCTTCCTGGCAGAAGTAATCTGGGAAGATGACTGGCCTGTTGTAAATCCCGGAAAGGGAATTCTTGCAGAAAAGCAGGAGATAAATCTGGATGAATGGAATCCTTTAGAGGATCCTGATTCCTATACCTGTAAAAACGGAAGAAAAGAATTACTGATTGATACAAGAAACTGTTATGACTTTACACAGATGGATAAGCTTGGAGATGAGTGGCTGACACTCAGAAATGCCGAAGAAGGACAGTTTGTATTGGAAAAAGGAAAGGGATTAGTGCTGTATGGCAATGAACACACCTTAAAGGAGCAGGAAAACGAGTCATATATTGGTATCAGACAGCGTCATCATAAATGCAGAATGGAAGCTGTATTAGATTTGAGCGATGTGCAGCAAAATGATGTGACAGGAGTGACAGTTTTACAGAGTAATGAATATCATGTAAGAGTAGAATTAACGAAAAAAGGTCAAGACTCTTTACAGGTAAGCGTCATTCTTTGTAAACAGGGAAAGGATGAAGTCATCAGCGAGCATTCTTTTGCTTTAAAGGAAGCGCAACAGCAGGTAACACTTGACCTGGAAATTGCAAATCTTCATCTGACCTGTAAAGCACAGTTGGGTGATACTACAACTGTTTTAGCGGAAGGAATTGATATTTGTGCACTTTCTACAGAAGTTGCAGGAGGCTTTGTAGGGGAAACACTTGGTGTGTATTTATCTGTAAATCAGAAGGAAAAGGCATCAGCTGTATGTGTGAAAAAGTTTATCTATGAAGGAATGTAAAAAGTTCTTATATGTAAAAAAAAGAGTTTGCTGCCGCGCAAACTCTTTTTTACTATTCTTTTAAGCTGTTGTTACGTTTCCGGTATTCTGTCGGGCTGCATTTTTTGTATTGCTTAAACAATCTGTTAAAGGTCGAGATGCTTGAAAAACCGGATAGTGAAGCGATTTCTGCAATAGAAAGCTCCAGATTGCAAAGGAGTTTTTCAGATGCTTTGATACGGCAGGTGGTTACATAGTCACCTAAAGTAGTGCCTGTATATTGCTTAAATAAACGTATAAAGTGGTACTTACTGAATCCTATTGCTTCTGAAAGCGTATCCAAATCTAATTCCTCCGCATAGTGCTGGTCAATATAGGAGAGAAGCTCATTAAATCTGTGTACATATTCTTTCTGTTTTGGAAGCCTTACATTGGGAAAAGAACTTTGATTGTGAATATGATGGTAACCAAGCGTTACGAACATTTGAATCAGCAGGGAATAAATGGTGAGCTCTGCATATTCTTTTTCTTCAAAGTATTCGTCTTTTATCTGTATGAGAAGCGAGTATACTTCATCATAAATCAAAGGATGCGTAGCCGGTGTGATGAGAAGCGGCTGCACCATCCAGGACTGAATACCGGAAAAACTATGTAGAGTGGAAAGCATGGAAATATCAAACAAAAAGATAAGACGTTTTCCGATAGCCGGAGCGCTTAGTGCGTGGAGTTCTCCTGGAGGAATCAGAAAAATTTCCCGCGGCATAATGTGAAAATGTTGCCCGTTTACATCAGCCGAATAATAATTTTCTAACGGTAATATTATTTCTAATACAGTATGCCAGTGACTGGCATAACAATCAGGAAGGTCATTATACCATATCTTAATCGCTGCTTTTTTCAAAGTAATATCCTGCCTTTCTTAACATAAATAGATTTCTCGATAATTGCTTACATATTGCTATATTTTGAAATGCTTTGTGTAGAAGCGCTGTCATTGCAGAAAAATGCAACAGCCATGATATCTGATACTGCAAAAAGATGTATGTGATTGTAGCACGATTCTGTTGAAAAGTAAATAGTGCACAAAAAACAGAGCAAAATTCGAGTAGTATATGATAAAAAAGAGAGGAAAAGTAAGATTGATACAAAGTAAATGGTCAAATTTACCATAAAAATGCAAAAAATAGCAATGGATAAGATAAATATAGCAATATTTGAGTAGTGAAGTGAATGTAAATTGTATAATATAACAATTAACATAAATAAAAAAGAACGTTTATGCATCATAATTACAAGTATTACTTAGGGTGTGGAGGAAAAAATGAAAAATTCTGTTAAAAAATTGGGTGTGGGAATCGTTGCTCTTGCAGCAATTGCGACAACCGCTGTTATCATGTCACAGAATGAGGTTACAGACTTCCATGAAAAATATGAAGGAACAGATTTGCTGTCCGATGTAAAGGGAATGGAAAGAACCGGGACGTATACCGGCTATCTTGCTTCTCATGCCGGAACAGCTTATCCGGGAAAGAGTGTAGAAGTTGATTTGTTCAATTATACCTCAGCAAAGGATGTTGAAATCTATTCTTCCTATGAAGGCGTGGAAAAATCACTTTATACAGGAACGAATTCAAGTGTGACATGGCAAATCGATGTACCGGAGAGCGGATTTTATAATCTGTATGCGGAATATCTGATACCGGAATCGAGAGGTGTAGTTGCAGAAAGAATCGTATATATCAATGATGAAATTCCTTTTGAATCGGCAAGAAACATAACCTTTACCAGAATATGGACAGATGGTGGTGAGGTAAAAATTGATAATCAGGGAAATGAAATCAGACCAACCCAGACAGAAGTTTATGAGTGGCAGAATTCTTTCTTCCGTGATGACAGAGGATATATTGCAGAACCTTATCTTTTCTATTTTGAAAAGGGAACCAATGAACTGACACTGGAAGCAGAAAATGAACCAATGATTTTGAAAAAGCTTCAATTAAGCAGTATACAGACTATGGATGATTATAGTACCTATTCTGCAAAGCAACCGGAAGCAAATATGACAGAAGAAGGACTTACTTATCAACAGGTGGTACAGGGAGAAGATTCTACGTTACGTTCGGAATCCTCTCTTTATGCAAAGTATGACCGGTCTTCACCGACAACCCAACCTAACAGTGTAACAACAACAGTATTAAATTATGTTGGAGGTGAAGCGTGGAGAAGTGCAGGACAATGGATTGAATGGAATTTTGAGGTTCCTGAGGATGGCTATTACAACATCATGATAAAGGGACGCCAGAATTATGCAAGAGGAAGCATTTCCAACCGCAGTATTTACATAGATGGTGAAATACCATTTTCCGAGTTAAAAGAAATATCTTTCCCGTATGAAAATGACTGGAATTGTCTTGACTTGGCGGATGAGGAAGGAACACCTTACAACATTTATCTGAAAAAAGGAACACATACCTTAAGAATGGAAGCAACGCTTGGTGGTATGGGAGAAATATTAGAGGAACTGGAGGACTCCATTTTCCGATTAAATCAGATTTATCGTAAGGTACTTGTTTATACAGGAGCATCACCGGACAAGTACAGAGATTACAATATCCAACAGGTATATCCGGAAGTCATTGAAGCAATGGATTTGGAGGCGAAGCGACTTTATAAAATTGTGGATGACATGGTAGCCTACAGTGGACAGAAAGCAGACAACATTGCATCAGCCCAGACAGTTGCTCAACAGCTGGAACGATTTGTAAATAAACCAAATAAGATTACATTGGAATTTACTACCTTTAAAGATAATATTACAGCACTTGGTACAGCATCGCTAAACATGAGTGCAACAAAACTGGATATAGACTATTTTACGGTAAGTGGTACAAAAGCACAGGTAAAGAAAGAAAAGGCAGGCATGTTGGCAATGGCATGGCATGAACTGAAATCCTTTGGTGCTTCCTTCGTGGTAGATTATGATGCAGTTGGTGACGTATATGAAGAAGATGGAGAAGGAGTCATTAAGGTATGGATTTTAACAGGTCGTGACCAGGGGACGATTTTAAAATCCATGGTAGATGACACGTTTACTCCTGAAACAGGTATCAAAGTAAACGTTGAAATAGTTGCAGCGGATGCGTTACTGAATGCAGTAGTGGCAGGACGAGGACCAAATGTCGTGCTGTCAGTCGGAGCAGACCAGCCTGTCAATTATGCATTGCGTAATGCGGCAGAGGATTTGAGTCAGTTTTCCGATTTGCAGGAGGTACTGTCTCATTATACAGAAAGCTCCTATGAACAGTATCGACTGGACGAGCATGTATATGGTATTCCGGAAACACAGAACTTTAATGTAATGTTCTACCGAAAAGATGTGTTGGAGGAATTGGAACTGGAAATACCAAATACCTGGCAGGAGCTTATTGAGATGTTGCCTACTATTCAGGGAAATAATATGACAATTGCCATTCCGACAGCAGCAGGAAGCAGTGCAACGGCAGCAGCAACGACGGCGGTCGCTTCCAATGCACCTGATTTGTCCATGTACTTTAGCCTTTTATATCAATATGGCGGTGATATGTACAATGAAGCAGGAACCAAAACAGTAGTGGACAGTGAAGCAGGGGTAAAGGCATTTGATGATTATATCAGGTATTTTAACGATTATGGAATTCCAACCATTTACGATTTTGTCAGCAGGTTCCGTTCCGGAGAAATGCCAATAGGAATTGCATCTTACTCAATTTACAATACGCTGATGGTATCAGCACCGGAAATAAGAGGTTTATGGGATTTCACACTGATTCCTGGAACAGAAGTGACAGATGCGTCAGGATATACCTGTATTGATCGTTCTGACTTTATTACAGGTAATGCGACGATGATGATTAAAACAGAAGATGAGCTTCTTCGAAACAACTCATGGGAGTTCATGAAGTGGTGGGCAAGTGCAGATACACAGGTTCGTTTTGGGCGTGAGATAGAAGCATTACTTGGTTCCTCAGCAAGATATGCAACAGCAAACAAGGATGCATTTAGACAGCTTGCATGGAGTGCAGATGATATTGAAGTATTAAACAGCCAGTGGGAACAGACAGTTGGTATCAGAGAAGTACCGGGTGGTTACTATACCGGACGTCATATCACCAATGCAATTCGTAAGGTAATCAATGAAAAGGAAGATCCACGTGAGACAATCATTGATTATTCCATCAAGATTGATGAAGAGATTACCAAGAAACGAATCGAATTCGGTTTGCCGGTAGATTAAAGAAATTGGAGGTTATCATGAAAGAATATCTAAGAAAGTATGTCATGCTTAGAAAACATAATATGAGCGTGGCATGGAAAAAGGCAAAACGAAGCAAAATGTGTTATGCATTCCTTGCTCCGTATGCAATCCTTTTTACCTTATTTTTTATACTGCCTGTTGTTACATCCATTTTCTTTAGCTTTACTTATTACAATATTTTAGAGAAGCCAAGATTTATAGGACTTTCCAATTATATCAGTCTTATTTTGGAGGACGATATTTTTTTAATCGGTATTAAAAATACCTTGATGATTGCAGTTATTACAGGTCCATTGGGTTACATCATGTCCTTTTTGTTCGCATGGCTGATTAACGAATTGCCCCGTTGGGTAAGAAGTGTGGCAGTTGTTGTATTCTATGCACCTTCCATTGCAGGAAACTGCTTTGTTATTTTCTCTGTATTCTTTAGAGGAGATGCGTATGGATATGTAAATGCATTTTTGATGAATCTGGGAATTATTGATGCACCGATTTTGTGGTTCATCAATCCGACCTATATGCTTCCAATCTGTATGCTGGTTATTTTGTGGATGAGTCTTGGAACAGGTTTCCTTTCTTTTGTAGCCGGTTTACAGGGTGTAGACAGAGCACAGTTTGAAGCAGGATATATGGATGGTATCAAAAACAGGTGGCAGGAGCTTTGGTATATTACGCTTCCAAACATGAAACCAATGTTAATGTTTGGTGCGGTTATGTCAATTACACAGGCATTTGGCGTTTGCGATGTAACCATGGCATTATGTGGTTACCCAAGTACGGATTACGCAGCAAGAACGATTGTAACCCACTTATTTGACTATGGTTATTCCCGATTCGAAATGGGATATGCATCTGCAATTGCAACGATACTGTTTCTGATGATGATTTTATGTAACAAAGCAATTCAAAGTCTGTTAAGAAGAGTAGGAACCTGATATGAGTAGAAAAGAAAAAAGCATAGAGAAAACAACGAGACAACATAAAAGACTGATTAAGAGAAGAAAACCGAATCGTTCTGTGTGGGGAGATATTTTTCTGTATTTATATCTTTTGCTGGTGGCATTGATTATGGTATTTCCTATTGTATATGCTGTGAACAGCGCATTGAAGCCATTGGATGAGTTATTTATGTTTCCACCAAAGGTTTTTGCACAGAATCCGACACTTGATAATTTTTCAGATTTGTTTGTAACGATGGGAAAATCCTGGGTTACTTTTTCCAGATATCTGTTTAATACAGTATTCATTACAACAGTAGGTACTGCAGGACATCTGATCATTGCTTCCATGGCAGCATTTGTACTGGCTAAGTATGATTTCCCGGGCGGAAAGACCTTTTTCCATCTGGTAACGGTAGCCATGATGTTCAGTGGATATGTAACAGCGATTCCAAACTATCTGATTATTAATGCACTTGGATGGATAGATACTTATTGGGCAATTATTATTCCTGCGTTTGCATCGCCAATGGGACTGTTCCTTATGAAACAGTTTATGGAAGGGTTGCCAACCTCTTTGATTGAGGCAGCAAAGATTGATGGAGCGAGCGAATGGAAAGTATTTACAGGTATTGTTATGCCAAATGTAAAGCCTGCATGGATGACGATGCTTATCTTTTCTGTTCAGGCATTATGGAACAACAAGGCAGCAACCTTTATTTATTCTGAGGAACGCAAAACATTGGTATATGCTTTACAGCAGATACAAAGTGGTGGTATTGCCAGAACAGGTCAGGGTGCGGCTGTATTGGTAGTAGTCATGATTGTTCCCATTGCAATATTCATTTTCTCTGAAAGCCAGATTCTTGAGACTATGGCTAGTTCAGGTCTGAAGGACTAAGGATTGAGGTGGCATATGAAGAAGACATTAAAAAGAATGGCAGCACTGGCATTAAGTGTGGTGACATTGGCAGGAAGCAGTATGATAGTGCAGGCGGAAACCGGATATACCTATGGATATGACTGGTGGGGAGATGTACAGTATTCGCCGGATGCGTATAAGACAGTAGCGGTTTATACAGATGTGGAGTTAGGACTTGATAAGAAATTGAATGCTCCACAGGGATTATTTGTTACAGGAAAAAGTATTTACCTTTGCGATACAGGAAACAACAGAATCATTGAACTGGAACGTAAAGACCAGGATACGATTAGCCTCGTAAGAATCATTGACCATATAGAAGGAAATGTGGCAAATAAAGAATTCTCTTCTCCTACGGATATCGCTGTATCAGAGGAGGGCTTCCTGTACATTGCAGATAAGAATAATAACAGAATTGTAAAGCTTGACCATGAAGGTAATTACATGATGGAGTTTACCAAGCCTGTAGATGCGACCTTTGACCAGTCACTCAGCTTTTTACCAAGTAAAATTGCAATAGATACAGCAGGAAGAGTATATTGCGTGGCAACCAATGCCAATAAAGGACTTATCAAATACGAAAATGATGGTACTTTTTCAGGCTTTGTAGGAGCAACTCCTGTAACCTATAATTGGACAGATTATGTATGGAAGAAGCTGGCAACACAGGAACAGAGAGCGCAGATGGAATCCTTTGTACCAACAGAATACGATAATATCTATATGGATTATGAAGGCTTCATTTATGCATGTACCACCAATGTAACAGAGGAAGATTTGGACAGTGGCGCTGCAAATCCTATCCGAAGACTGAATATGATGGGAAATGACATCCTTGTCAGAAATGGTGACTGGTATATTATTGGTGATTTGTATTGGGGCTCAGGTGGAGGCTATGAAGGACCTTCCTTATTTACAGATATAACTGCAATGGAGAATGATATCTTTTTTGGATTGGATAAGACAAGAGGAAGACTGTTTGCTTATGATGATCAGGGAAGAATGCTTTATTGCTTTGGTGGAAACGGTAACATGGATGGTTATTTCAAACAACCTTCAGCACTGGAGCATATGGGGCATGATTTGCTGGTACTTGATTCACTGGACAACAGTATTACCCTATTTACACCAACAGAATACGGTAACAGGATTTACGATGCCATTGAACAGTTTCAGACTGGAGAATATGAAAAATCCGGTGAGAGCTGGCAGTCAGTTATGGACATGAATGGAAATTATGATTTAGCCTATATTGGCATTGGACGTTCCTTATTACGACAGGAAAAATATCGCGAAGCAATGGATTACTTCAGACTCAAACTGGATGATGATAATTATTCCAAGGCGTTTAAGCAGTATAGAAAAGAATGGGTAGAGGAACATATTGTAATCATATTTGCAGGTGTATTCTTAATTTTGTGTGTACCTTTGGCAATTGGAAAAATCAAAGAAATTAAACGGGAAATAGACCATGCTGATATTTTTCAGGATGAGCAATGACAGGAGGCAGAAATGATAGCTTCATTAAAAAACAAAGAAACATATAGGCATTATTTTCAAACATTAAAATTTTCGCTATACTGCATTACCCATCCCCTTGATGGTTTTTGGGATTTGACACATGAAAAAAGAGGATCTATCGCAGCCGCAAATACAATTTTACTGTTGACGCTGCTTGCAAGAATTTTAAAGCTGCAATATACAAGCTTTATTTTCAACAAGGTTTACTGGCCGAAAGTCAATATCTTTTTATATCTGGCAAGTATCCTGTTCCCATTGGCATTGTGGTGTGTGGGAAATTGGGGACTAACTACTTTGTTTGATGGAAAGGGCAGACTGTCACAGGTATATATGGCAACCTGCTATGGACTTACCCCTTATCCACTGATACAGTTTCCACTGATTATTTTCAGTAACATGGTAACGGTGGATGAGGCAGAATTCTATTCTGTGTTGAGCGTACTTTCGCTTGTGTGGGCAGCGATGCTGATTATGGCAGCAATGTCACAAATTCATGAGTATAAGATGAGCAAGACGCTTCTCTTTACAGTTGCTACCGGTTTTGCAATGCTGGTAATGATATTTATTCTGCTGTTATTTTTCAGCATGATAAGTCAGGGTGTTGCATATTTCATTTCATTGGGAAAAGAACTACTGTTTCGAATGTAACAGAAGTGTCAGAAATAGGAAAGTTAGGGAGAAGTTAGAATGAAGAAGGACAGAGCAGTCAGAAATGCGGAAATAAAGTCTGCAATCATAAAACAGTTAAAAAGCCTGATAGGTCCATTTATCATTTTTCTTATCATTTTAGCAGGAGTGCTGGTTACAGCCTTTTATAAAGAAGAGGAAGAACCGACTGAGGTTATCAAGCTGAATGGTTATGAGGGTGGCGAAGAAGAAATCGTCATAGAAAATGATAAGCTGGTTATGAAGATGGATGCAACAAGTACACAGTTCAGCATCGAAGTAAAAGAAAATGGTGCAGTATGGTATTCCAATCCGCAGGATGCAGATGATGACCCACTTGCATTAAAGCTTGATAAGGAAAAACTGAAATCAACATTGTTATTAACTTACAGCACAAAGAATGGTGTTGATACCCTTTTTAATAATTATGTCTATAGTATGGAAAAGGGCATTTACGATATTGAACAGGGTGATGACTATATTAAGGTATACTATTCTATCGGAGATACAGATAAGGAATTTGTGATTCCAACTGTTATTGAAGCAGCCAGAATGGATGCGTTGATAAAAAATATGGATAAGGATGCCTCTACACGAACGCTGGAATATTATAAGAAATATGATATCAATAAGCTTGGTAAGAAGGATAACAAAGAGGAACTGTTAGCAGCTTATCCAATTTTGGAAACACAGCCTATTTATGTACTCCGTGATACGACAAAGGACAACATTAAGGGAAAACTGGAAGAATATTTTGCAGCAGCAGGTTATACCTATGAAGAATATGAGGAAGACAAGCTGCTTGCAGGAGAACAGGGAATATCAGACAAGCCGGTATTCAATGTTAATATTGTTTATCGCCTGGATGGAGATAAGCTTGTGGTCGAAGTTCCATTAAATGAGATTGAGTACAAAGATAACTATCCAATCTATTATTTAAATGTGCTTCCTTATTTTGGAGCAGGTGGTGTAGAGGATGAAGGCTATATGCTCGTTCCGGAAGGTGGCGGTGCTTTTATCAATTTCAATAATGGGAAGACAGCACAAAACAGCTACTATGCAAATATGTATGGCTGGGATCATGCACAGAACAGAGAAGCAGTTGTACATGAAACCGAAACCTATTTCAATGCATTTGGGGTAGCAAGAAATGGTTCTTCTTTCCTGTGTATTATGGAAGAGGGAGCACCTTACGCTTCTGTTATGGCAGATATCAGTGGAAAGAGCATCAGTTACAATAATGTAAGTGCACAATATACACTTGTACATAGAGACCAGTACGAGATGGGTGACAGATATGAAGGTAAGATGTATGTCTATCAGGAAGAATTACCGGATGAAAAGCTGGTACAGAGTTATAGCTTCATTAGCTCTGATAACTATGTGGACATGGCAACAGTATATCGCAAGTATCTGGAAGAAACCGCGGGTGACTATCTGACAGAAAAGGAAGATACACAAGCTCCGGCAGTAATAGAAATTGTTGGAGCAGTTGATAAAGTGAAACAGGTAGCAGGCATTCCTGTTTCCAAACCGTTGGAACTGACAAACTTTAAAGAAGCACAACAGATTATCAGTGAACTGAAACAGGATGGTATTTCAAATTTGTCGGTAAAGCTCTCAGGATGGATGAATGGTGGTGTACAGCAGAAGCTTTTGAAAAAAGCCAAACCGGTATCTGAGCTTGGTGGCAAAAAGGATTTGAAAAAGCTGACGGAATATGCACTTAACAATGAAGTGGATTTGTACCTGGATGGTATTACAGATTATGCCTATGACAGTAATTTGTTCGATGGTTTTCTGGTATTTAAGGACGCAGCCCGTTTTGTCAGCAAGGATAAAGCGGAAATTTATCCTTATTCCACTGTAACCTATGCAAAGAGAGATAAACAGGAACCACACTATCTGTTAAAGGCAGCACTTGCATCTGAAATGGTGGATAATCTCGTAGAGGCAACTGATGATTATTCCGCAAATGTTTCTTTTGCAGAACTTGGTAAAGAGTTGAACTCTGACTATTACAAAAAGAATCCGGTCAGCAGACAGGCTGTACTTGAGACTCAGAAAGCAAAACTGAAAGAGATTAAGGATAGTGGGAAAAAGGTTATGATCAATATGGGCAATAATTATGCAGTTGCCTATAGTGATATAGTAACCAATATGGATTTGAACGGTTCTTCTTATTCTATCCTTGATGGAACAGCACCTGTTTATCAGATGGCAATTCATGGATACGTAAATTATACAGGAGAGCCATTGAATCTGACTCAGAATTATGAAGAGGAACTGTTAAAATCTGCAGAATATGGTGCGGGACTTGCCTTTACATTAATGGATGAAAGTGCATTTACCTTACAGAATACTTTATATACACAGTATTTTGGCGCTGAATATGCAGCATGGCATGATAAGATGATGGAAATCTATGGAAGATATAACGAAGAACTTGGATATACCTTCTATCAGCAAATTGTCAATCATGAATGGATAACCGGTAATTTGTCTTGTACAGAATATGAGGATGGTTCAAAGGTGTATGTAAATTACAGCTATGATGTAGTGACAACACCGGAAGGAGAAAAGATTCCGGCTAGAGACTATTTTGTAAGTAAGTAAAGATAGAAAGGATTTTGATTATGAAGAAACAAAATAAAGTAGCGGGTCTTCAGAGACGAAAAGCCATTTCCGGGTATCTGTTTATTGCACCATTTATTATTGGCTTTCTTGCATTTATGGTAAAGCCACTTTTCCAGTCACTCTATATGAGTTTTTGTACGGTAGAAGTAAGCCCGGCAGGAATCAATAATATCTATACAGGATTAAGCAATTATGTTCGCGCTTTTACAGTAGATACAGAATTCAACAGACTGCTTGTGGAAGAAATATCCAGAATGTGTATCAATTCACTTGCTATTATGGTATTCAGCTTTTTTGTAGCATTGATATTGAATCAGAAATTTAAGGGAAGAGCTTTGGTCAGAGCCATTTTCTTCCTTCCGGTTATTCTTTCTTCCGGTGTTATTCTTGGAGTAGAGCATGACAATGCTTTATTGGCAAGTGTACAGAGTATGGTTGAGGAGACAACGAATACGACCAGCATTACATCTGCCATTGAAAATATTCTCATGACTTCAGGAATCGGAGTATCTGCTTTTGAAACAGTATTTGAAATCGTTGATGGTATTTATGATGTAGCAATTGCTTCAGGAATACAGATTATTATTTTCCTTTCAGGTCTGCAGACGATTCCAACAAACATGTACGAGGCAGCATCCATTGAAGGATGTACAGCATGGGAAAGCTTATGGAAAATTACTTTCCCAATGATTAGTTCTCTATTCCTTGTGAACTGGATTTACACCATTGTGGATTTCTGTATGAGGTCTGATAATGAAGTATTGGAAAAAATCAGTGAGCAGATGATAGCGCATATTAATTATGGATTCGCTTCTGCGATGTCATGGATATACTTTGTGATAGTCATTGCCATAATAGGCGTAAGCTCATTTATTATCTCGAAGGGGGTATATTATTATGACTAAACAGAAAAAGATTTTGGAAGGTCAGCCTGGATTTTGGGAGCGAAACCGTAAATCAGGAGGATATCTGTTAAAAAAGCGTATTTTGGATATTGCCTACAAAATCATCAGAGTATTATTACTGTTTGGTATGTGCTTTTTGATTTTGCAGCCGATTTTAATGAAAATATCCATTAGCTTCATGGCGGAAGAGGATTTATATAATGCAATGGTCATTTCAATTCCTGAGCATTTTACAACAGATAATTACAAACTTGCTGCACAGTTTATGGATTATGGAAAGACTCTGTTCAATACAATAGTGGTTTCCCTGAGTATAGCACTTTTGCAGATTACGGTTTGTACTTTGGCAGGCTATGGATTTGCAAGATTTGATTTTCCGTTGAAGAAATTCTGGTTTGCCTGTGTCATTATGGTAATCATTATTCCGCCACAGACGATTTCCACATCACTTCATTTACATTTCAGATACTTTGATGTGTTTGGATTAAGTCAGTTGATTCGTGGAGACACGATTAACTTAAGGGGTTCTGTTTTACCGTATTATCTGATGAGTGCAGGGTGTATGGGATTAAAGAACGGTCTTTACATTTTTATGATAAGACAGTTTTTCCGTAACATTCCAAAGGAACTCGAAGAAGCAGCTTATGTGGATGGATGTGGTACACTAAAAACCTTTATCAGTATCATGCTTCCGGATGCAAAACCGATTTTAACGTCATGTTTCCTGTTTTCTTTTGTATGGCAGTGGACAGACAGTTTCTATTCCAAAATGTTCCTTGGAAATATCAAGCTGTTATCAACACAGCTTGCAGTCATTGCAGACAGAATGGATGCCTGGATGGTCAATACGATGAAGGTTTCAGGAGGTGCATCTGTCGGATATACGAACTGTATTGTATCGACTGGTACATTAATGGTTATTATTCCGTTATTGATTCTCTATCTGTTTGCACAGAAGGGATTTGTAGAAAGCTTAAGCAGTTCAGGTATTAAGATGTAAAAACGATTGTAAACCTGTCTCAACAACAGCAAACCCGGAAAATAATGCAACAGGTTGGGGAAGGTTTCTATAATAAAGGAGGATTACAAAATGAAGAGAAAAATGTTCAATAAGGTTATGGCAGCATCTTTGGCTGCAGCTATGACAGTGGGTACTGTTGGATGTGGAAGCAATGCAACAACTGCAGAAGCACCTGCTGACACAACAACAAGTGAAACAACAGAGACTTCTGTTACAGAAACAACAGAGGCAGCAGAGACAGAAGAAACAGAAGAAGGTCCGGTAGCCTTGACAGATGCAGACGGAAACGTATATGATTTAGGTGGAATGGAAATCATTATCCGTGACTGGTGGAGCTCCGGTGAGGAAGAAGAACCTAAAAATGCATACGAGGAAGCTCGTCAGGAATATAGAGAATGGGTACAGGATACTTACAACTTTACGATTAAGCAGGTTGCTATCAGTGACTGGGGTTCCACTCCTGAGGATTTCCTGAATTATGCAACAACAGGCGGTGATGAGAATTATGTATGGATTCTTCGTCAGGGACCTGAATTTGTTTCAGCTATGAACAGTGGTCTGATGTATGATTTATCAACACTGGATTGTCTTGATTTCTCACAGAATAAATGGAAGAGTGGCGTACATAAGCTTTGTGCCAAGGGTGATTCTATTTACGGATGCAGTCCTGCAATTCCTGAACCAAGAGGAGGCGTTTACTTTAATAAGAGATTATTGGAGGAAGCAGGTATCAACCCGGATGATATCTACAAATGGCAGGAGAGCGGAGAATGGACTTGGGATAAATTCGAGGAATTATGCCAGACAATTACAGCCGATACAGATAATGATGGTGTAATTGACCGTTGGGCATTGGTTTCAGATGACAGTGAGACAAAGAATGAGGCTGTTTGGTCAAATGATGCAGAATATATTGGCATAGAAGATGGCAAATATGTAAATAAACTGGAGTCAGATGAAACTTTACAGGCTCTTAACTGGGCACTTGATATCATGGATAAATATAAATATATGCCGGAAGACGCTGAATGGGATTACTGGGCAACATCATTCCCTAATGGTGATGGAGCATTTCTTATAGGACAGGCATATCTGGCAGGTCAGGACTTTAAGGACATGGAGGATGACTTTGGTTTTGTATGCTTCCCTAAGGGACCGAATGCAAAGGATTACAGAAACTGCTATACAGATAACATTTATGCAATTCCATCCTGCTATGATGCAGAAAAGGCATGGAAGATTGCTTTTGCATTAAATGTATATACAGACCCTGTTCCTGGATATGAAGATTACAATGACAGATTATCAGGATACTATGATTCCTTCAGAGATACAGAATCTGTAGACCTTACTATTGCAAGAATGTGTGAGAATGGATTTACCACCTATCATGACATGATTCCTGGATTGTCATTAGGCGAGCAGTTCTTATGGGGATGCAACCTTGATAATCCACCTGCACAGGCTGCAGAAGCTATCAGAAATGAATGGGCTTCTTATCTGGAAGAGGCAAATAAATAGTATGAAAAGGCAAGAAGGATGATGTTTCCGGGCATCATCCTTTTTCTGAAAATTTTTTGAGGAATAGACGAATGAAACAAAAAAGAACAATCGTAATGATAGGACTGTCATTTATGTTGGCAGTATGTGGATGTGGGAAAGAACAGACGAAAAACAGTACGACTTTGGAGTGGACAGAAGAAGAGACAATTTCGGAACAGACAGAAACAGAGAAATTTGAAGAAATGAATGAGAAAACAACAGCTGCAGAGGAGAAGATGGTCATAGATCGTTCAGAGACTTTTGCTTTGCTTAAAGATATGAGAATCGGATGGAATTTGGGAAATACATTAGATGCACATGGAGGAACCACTTCTGTAGAAAGTGAAATGAGCTGGGGCAATCCCAAAACAACACCGGAAATGATGAAGGCACTTGCTGCACAGGGCATAAAAACAGTTCGTATCCCGGTTACATGGAGTCAGCATATGTCTGATGCTCCGGATTATGTGATAGAGGAAGCATGGCTTAACAGAGTAGAAGAAGTAGTCAATTATGCACTGGATGCTGACATGTATGTCATTTTGAATACTCACCATGAACCGGATTACTGGCTAAAGCCACAAAGCGAAGGGCTGGATGAGGTAACCAAAGAGCTTTGTGCACTTTGGAAACAGATAGCAGAGCGTTTCAGGGATTATGATGAACATCTCCTTTTTGAAGGAATGAATGAACCAAGAATAAAAGGCTCTGCGAAAGAATGGTCAGGTGGAGAAAAAGAAGAGAGAGCAGCAGTAAATGTTCTGAATCAGGCATTTGTAGATACCGTTCGTTCTACGGGAGGAGCAAATAAAAACAGATGTCTCATTATCTGTCCGTATGGTAATT
>CAMBAN010000048.1 GCA_945864145.1 uncultured Lachnospiraceae bacterium
CTATACAGGCAACAATCACTCCAAGATAACACCCCATGAAAAAGTAAAGAAGCTTTGGCAATAGAAAAATGCATAACAGGATTGCCACCAAATATACTACGATATTGACAATTAATCTTATGTTCTGCTGATACTGTTTTTCCATAGACACACACTCCTTTGCTCTCTACTCTTGTGGTTCGTCTGCCATCTGTGCAAGCATACTGTCAATTAAATCGTAAATTTCCTCTCTTCCCTGCTTTGTTTCTGCAGAGAAAGGAATGACGATAGTATCTTTTTCTACTTCAAGTCCTTCTTTAACAATTTTAATCTGTTTCTGTACCTGACTACGTTTTATTTTATCCAATTTCGTCGCAATAATGATAGGATGAAAACCATTAGACAAAATCCATTCATACATCTGCTTATCATTTGCCGAAGGCTCATGTCTGATATCTATAAGTAAAAATACTGCCTGAAGCATTTTTGACTGGTGCAAATACTTTTCAATCATTTTGCCCCATTTTGCTTTTTCCTGTTCACTGACCTTTGCATAGCCGTAGCCCGGAAGGTCTACAAAATAAAGCTCATCATTGATGTTGTAAAAGTTTATAGTCTGGGTTTTTCCGGGCTGTGCACTGGTTCTTGCCAGTGATTTTCTATTCATAAGTGCATTAATTAAGGACGACTTTCCTACATTACTTTTCCCTGCAAATGCAATTTCCATTTTTGTATTTTCAGGAATCTTACTTGTTACACCAATGACTGTTTCCAGATTTACATTCTTAATGACCATAGGCAACCTAACCCTTTCTACCTTTCTTTTTCTTTACCAGAGCAAGTGCTAAGACCTCCTCCATTTTTGTTACATAATGAATATCCATTCCATTCTTTATTTCCTTTGGAATTTCAGCCACATCAGACTCATTGTCCTTTGGCACAAGAATGGTTGTGATACCTGCCATTTTTGCGGCAAGCATTTTTTCTTTCAACCCACCGATTGGCAAAACTCTGCCACGCAGGGTAATTTCTCCGGTCATAGCTACCTTACAGCTGACAGGAGTGTCAGTAATTGCCGAAAGTACCGCTGTTGCCATTGTAATACCTGCAGATGGTCCATCCTTTGGAACTGCTCCTTCCGGAATATGTAGATGAAAATCATGCTCTTCAAAATAGTTTGGTGCAATTTTATACTTGTCTGCAACAGAACGGATATAACTCATACCTGTCTTAGCAGACTCTTTCATCACATCTCCAAGCTGTCCGGTAAGCTCGATATTTCCCTTGCCCGGCATGATAGCTACTTCAATTTCCAAGGTATCTCCACCTACACTGGTCCATGCAAGTCCCCTTACAATACCGACTGCATCCTCTTCATTTGCCGGATTGATTCTGTATTTGCGTTTTCCCAGATACTTCTCTAAACTCTGTCCTGTGATTTTTACAGCATTTGATTTACCCGAAGTCAGCTCTCTTGCCGTTTTACTGCAAAGCTTTATCAATTGTCTTTCCAGACCTCTGACACCTGCCTCTTTTGTGTAATAGGCAATGATATCTTTTAGTGCACCGTCTGTTATGGTAAGCTGTTCTTTTGTCAGACCATTTTTCTCTATCTGTTTCTCCAGCAAATGCTCTTTCGCAATATGAAACTTTTCTGTCGCTGTATAGCTTGAAATCTCAATCAATTCCATACGGTCTAACAGTGGTCTCGGAATAGCAGATGCATCATTGGCTGTAGCAATAAACAGAACCTCTGACAAATCCAATGGTACCTCTAAGTAATGGTCTCTGAAATGTGCATTCTGCTCCGGATCTAATACTTCGAGCAAAGCTGCGGAAGTATCCCCTTTATAATCATTACTTACTTTATCTATTTCATCCAATAGCATGAGGGGATTTGATACCCCGGCCTGCTTAATGCCTGCCGCAATACGTCCAGGCATTGCACCAATATAAGTCTTACGATGTCCTCTGATTTCTGCCTCATCATGAACACCACCAAGGCAGATACGTACATATTTCTTATTTAGTGCTTCTGCAATGGATTTTGCAATAGAGGTCTTACCTGTTCCCGGAGGACCTACCAAACACAAAATTGGCGCTTCTCCCTTTTTGGTAAGAGTACGTACTGCAAGATATTCCATAATACGTTCTTTTACCTTTTCCAAACCATAATGGTCTCTATTGAGGATATCCTCTGCCTTATTCAAATCTTTGCTTTCTTTGGTTGTTTTACTCCAGGGCATTTCTAAAAGCGTTTCGATATAATTTCTTTCTACTGCGCCTTCTGCACCTGCTCCGCCATAAAGCTTTAATCGTTTGATTTCTTTTTTTAACTTATCTTTGACTTCCTTTGGTGCTTTTAGATTTTCTGTATCGATTTCATACTGCTCCATATCAGAAAGTCCGTCTTTATCCCCGAGTTCTTCTTTGATAGCGGCAAGCTGTTCACGAAGCACATATTCTTTTTGATTCTTTTCAATTTTTTCTTTTATTTTGATTGCAAGTTGTGCTCTGACTGCTGCAATCTGCGCCTCATCCATGAGCAAACTGATAAGTAAAGTACAACGCTCCTCTAAACGAGCTGTTTCCAAAAGCTGTTGTTTTTGTTCAAATGGCAATGGTATATTAATAGCCACCTGATTCACCAAAAAAGAAAGCTTATTTGGTTCTGTAAAATATTTCCCGACACTTTTTCCTATCTTTGGGAAAAACTTCACATAGGTTGCAAATACATCTTCTAAGGAACGTCTGTAAGCAGTTTCCTGCGTTTCATCCATCTCCTCATCATCTTCTATTTTTTCTAAAAGAGCACTATAGTAAACACCATCATGCTCTATCATTTCCATCATCTGTGCTTTTTCCAATCCCTCTACAAGCACACGTTCTACACCATTTGGCAGCTTTGTAACCTGTTTTATAAAAGCGATTGTTCCAATCTGATACAAGTTATCTCTTGTCAGTTCATTTTCGTTGGGATTTTTCTGTGCGACCAGAAATACCCTTTCATCTCCCTTTAATGCTTCCTGTACTGCTTCTACAGAAGGCTTTCGATTTAAATCAAAATGAAGTATCATATCAGGTAATACCGTTATACCTCGTAATGCTACTAACGGTAATTCCAATTTCTGCAATTCTTCTTCCATACTTCTTTTTTACCGCCTCTCTATTATGTCAAAAACGCCACCTGTTCAGGTGGCGTTTGATAACATCTACATTTTTATCTCGCCTTTTTTTCGCGTTCCGAATGTGCGGCTTCACGATGTACAACAAAAGGCTTACTGGTTCCTTCTACTGCTTCTTTGGTAATGACGCAGCTTTCAATTGTTTCATCAGAAGGAATTTCGTACATCACATCCATCATGATATTTTCCATGATAGATCTTAATCCTCTTGCACCGGTTTTTCTTTCAAATGCCTTATCAGCAATTGCTTCAATTGCATCCGGTTCAAAGCTAAGTTTTACATCATCTAAATCAAACAGCTTTTGATACTGCTTAATTAACGCATTCTTAGGCTCCTTCAAAATTCTGACTAATGCAGCTTTATCCAATCCCTCCAAGGATACATTGATTGGAACACGTCCAACAAATTCAGGAATCAAACCATATTTAGTTAGATCCTGTGGAGTTACTTCTTTGAATACTGCTCCAATATCAATATTTGACTTTTCAGCAATTTCCTTATTGAAACCGATAGATTTCTTATCCATTCTCGCTTCTACAATCTTATCCAGACCATCAAAAGCACCACCGCAAATAAAGAGAATATTTGTCGTATCAATCTGAATAAGCTCCTGATGAGGATGTTTTCTTCCACCCTGTGGTGGAACGCTTGCAACAGTACCCTCGATGATTTTCAATAAGGCCTGCTGTACACCTTCACCGGAAACGTCTCTTGTAATAGAAACATTTTCACTCTTTTTGGTGATTTTATCAATTTCATCAATGTAAATAATACCATACTGAGCACGTTCCACATCATAATCTGCAGCCTGAATCAGCTTTAATAAAATGTTTTCTACGTCCTCACCTACATAACCTGCCTCAGTCAAGGTTGTTGCATCTGCGATTGCAAATGGAACATTAATAATCTTCGCAAGTGTCTGCGCCAGATAAGTCTTACCTGAGCCTGTAGGTCCCATCATAAGAATGTTACTCTTCTGAAGCTCTACATCCAGGTCCTTCTGCGCCATAACACGCTTATAATGATTATAAACAGATACGGATAATACTTTCTTTGCTTCATCCTGTCCGATGACATACTCATCGAGAAATTCTTTAATTTCAACCGGTTTTAAGAGATTAATGTCAATGCTGTTGCCGACCGGCTCTTCGTTGTAGTCCTCTTCAATAATATCTGAACAGATATCTACACATTCATCACAAATGTATACACCTGCCGGACCGGCAATTAATTTTCTTACCTGGTCCTGTGTCTTATTACAAAAAGAACACCTTACCTTTCCATCTGTGCTTTTTCCAGCCATTCCTTTTCTCCCTTTTTACAAAAATTTAATCTTCCTTCTTATCCGTCTTATAAGCAATTACCTGGTCAATCAGACCATAAGCTTTTGCTTCCTCTGCTGTCTTCCAGTTATCACGATCGGTGTCTGCCGCAATAACGTCATACGGCTGATTACAGTTCTCAGCCAAAATACGATTTAACTTCTCTTTTGTCTGTAAAATGTGCTTTGCAGCGATTTCGATTTCAGTAGCCTGACCCTGTGCTCCACCAAGTGGCTGATGAATCATAATCTCAGCATTTGGTAATGCATAACGCTTACCCTGTGCACCGCCAGCGAGTAAGAAAGCTCCCATGCTGGCTGCCATACCAATACAAATTGTAGATACATCACATTTAATATATCTCATGGTATCGTATATTGCCATTCCTGCTGTGACTGAACCACCCGGACTATTGATATAAAGCTGAATATCCTTGCTTGGATCCTCTGCTTCCAGGAAAAGCAACTGTGCTACTACAATACTAGCGGTAGTTTCATTTACTTCTTCACCAAGGAAAATAATACGTTCTTTTAATAACCTTGAATAAATATCATAGGAACGTTCGCCTCTACTAGTCTGCTCAATGACATAAGGTACTAAACTCATATAACTTACCTCCAGTTCGAATTTCTTTTAGAGATTAAAATACAGAGACGAACTCTGCATTTTAATCCTCTATATCTATTTTATTTCTTTTCTTTTGCATGTGCAACTACAAAATCAACAGCTTTTCTAATGCAAATGTCAGACTTTATAGCTTTTTGTTCGAATTTTCCAATCATTTCCTCGATTTTCTCTACTTCCATCTGGTAAGCTTCTGCCATCTTGGAAATTTCTTCTTTGTATTCTTCTTCTGTTGCTTCCATCTTTTCAGCAGCTGCTACAGCTTCTAATACAAGTCTTGACTTGATTCTCTTCTCAGCCTGTGGCTTCATCTGCTCTAAGAAAGCTTCTGCTGTAAGACCTGTGAACTGGAAATACTGCTCAATAGAAAGACCCTGCATCTGTAATCTCTGTGCGAAATCATCTGCCATCTGTCTCTGCTGAGTAGTAACCATAGCTTCAGGGATATCCATCTTAGCATCTTCGATGATTGCATCAATAACAGCTTCTTCCTTCTCACTCTTAGCCTGTGCTTCTTTTCTTTCTGTAAGTTTTTTCTTAACATCTTCTTTATACTCAGCTAAGGTATCGAACTCAGATACTTCACTTGCAAACTCATCATCTAATGCCGGAAGCTCTTTTTCTTTGATTTCTTTTACTGTGCACTTGAAAGTAGCTGCCTTTCCTGCAAGCTCAGATGCCTGATAATCTTCCGGGAAAGTAACATTTACTTCTACTTCTTTATTTAATTCAGCACCAACCAGCTGCTCTTCAAATCCTGGGATGAAAGCACCTGAACCGATTGTTAATGGATAGTTTTCTCCCTTACCGCCTTCGAAAGCAACACCATCAATGAAGCCTTCAAAGTCAATAACTGTCATATCGCCATCCTTTACTGCTCTGTCTTCTACAGTAATAGTTCTTGCGTTATTTTCTCTTTCCTTATTGATTTCAGCATCTACTTCTTCATCTGTTACTGTAAGGTCAGCCTTCTTTACAGAAACGCCCTTGTATTTTCCAAGCTCAACTTCCGGTTTTAATGCAACTTCTGCTGTGAATACAAATGGTTTTCCGGCTTCAGCCTGAACTACTTCAATCTTTGGCTGAGAAACGATTTCCTCTGTACACTCATCAACAGCCTTTGCATATGCTGTAGGGATAACATAATTTGCAGCTTCTTCAAAGAATACTTCCTTACCATACATCCTTTCAATCATCTGTCTTGGAACTTTTCCTTTACGGAATCCAGGGATGCTCATTTTGTTTTTGTTCTTCTGGTAAGCTTTTTCTACTGCTGCTTCAAAATCCTCTGCGGATGCTTCTATTGTAAGCTTAGCCATATTTCCTTCTAACTTTTCAATCTGTAAACTCATTTCTCATTTCCTCCTTGAGACAATCTTCTTCCTCACCACTTGAGGCTGCTTTATCTGTGATATGTATATATAGTAATACAGGCCACGGACAGCAGCCCATACTCACAGTCATTTTACAATTATATCATAGTGGTAAATGGGTCGCAAGCAAAACACAGCTATTTTGTTTATATTTATCAATAAAATCCTTTACTTTAACTATATTTTCCACATCAAGCCCTGTAAACGGTTCATCTAAAAGCAGAATATTACTATCTGTTGAAAAAGCTCTCACTAAAGCCACTCTTCGTTTCATACCGCCACTTAACTCCCTGCATGGTTTCGTAAGTGCTTCTTTCGGTAACAGTTCTCTTAGCATGCTCTCACTCTTTTCCGGATTGGTACTGACTAAGGCTACGTTTGTCCTTGCATCGTACTCTTCGCACAGTCTGTCCTCCTGAAAAAGATAACCAAAGCTATTCTCTGCTGTCTTTATCTGACCGCTCTGAGGATTCTCCAAACCGCTTACCAGTCTGAAAACAGTTGTCTTTCCACTGCCGGATGGATTTTTGAAAAAATAGGTTTCCTTGAAATTATATGCTTTTGAGTAATCCTTTAGAACGATAAGGTTTCCATATTTTTTTGTCACATGTGCAAAAGTAATCGCTGGATTTTCTTTTCTTTTTCCATTTTCCGCGACTGCATTTATTTTACAACGCGGCTCCCATTTACAAAAGTGTTTCCACAAATATATAATAATTTTTTCACAAATTGCACTTAATAGAATCGTAACTGCTGTCCATGCCAATACATCTGCCGTTTCCAAATATATTTTTGCTCTATACAAGGCTTCTCCGATAGAATAATCAGGCATACCAATAACCTCTGCTGCCACACCTGATTTCCAGCTCATACCAATACTGATTTTCAGAGCGCTGTCCAAAAAAGACTTACAGGCCGGTCTATACAAATAAAATACTCTATTTTTGAAAGGCATATGAAATACCCGTGCCATCTCCAAAAGCTTTTTATCAACACTCCGGATACCTTCAAGCGTATTGGCATAAAGGTTTGGAAAAACCACCATAAAGCTGATAGCTGTAGAAAGTCTTTCTGCATGCCACCATATTAAAAACAGCACCACAAAAGAAGCCACCGGCACTGCCTTTATCAGCGTGACAACAGGTTGAAGAATTTCCTCTATTAGTGGAAATCTCTCGCTTAATGCCGCAAGCAGCACCCCAAACGCCAGTCCAAGCAGAAAACCGGAAAAAATGCGCAGGATGGAAAACAGAATGGTTTTCCAAAAAACAATCTCCTGCATATTGGAAACTGCTGCCAAAAAAGTCTCTCCCGGTCCTACCAAAAGAATATCGTTTCCGACAAGCAGTACAAGAAGCTGCCAGATAAGCAGCCAGCCAATCAGAATACAAGCTTTTTTGAACAGCCATTTTCCTTTCATTTCTTCCTCCGCCTTTCTCTTATTCTACGATATAGTAAAATGCTTCCTCAGGAAGCGCACCTCCAACTGACTCCGGATTTAGTCCGTACAATACCTCTAAATAGCCTGATAATGCTTCCTTCATTTTTTCCCCTGTGATACAGGTAATATTGCAGGCAGGAATTGCTTTTTTTGCAATTGGCTCCTTTGCAATGATTCCGGCCTCCACTGCAAGTGCAGCACCTGTTTCCACATCACGGTTGACAGCCTCTGCACTCTCTGCATGTTCTGCCAAAAAGCTTGTTACCAGCTCAGCATGCTCTGTTAAAAATTCATTACGTACAACCGTTACACCTGTCACCATACTACTTGTTTTGCCTGCCGCTTTTTCCCATTCTGCATTCATATCCAGTACGACTGAGAGTGCTTCGTTTTGTGCGCAGGCTACTGTTACAAATGGTTGTGGCAATAAGCCGACTGCCGTTTCGTCCTCTGACAACAAGGTTACAATCTCTGTTGCTTCCGATTTATACACAATGTTACAATCCTCTGCTGTCAAATTATTCTGTGTCAAGAGGTATTGTAACGCATAATCAGGTGTTGTGCCCTTACCTGTAACATAAATCGTCTTGCCTTTTAAATCCGCAGGCTCTGTAATTGTATTATCGCCCGAAACCATGTACAGGACGCCTAACGTATTGATATCAATAACGGAAATATTTCCATTTGTTTTCTGATATAACACACTTGCTACATTCGCCGGAAGTAAAGCAATATCCAGCTCCCCTTTAATCATGAATGGCAAAAGCTCATCTGCCGCTGTCATCATATTGATTTCACAGTTAATTGCCGCCTCGCCCTTTGCTGCTTTATCCTGTAAAAATAAAAGCCCAAGCGTGGTAGGTCCTTTTAATGCCCCAATTCTGACCACAGTATCATCCTTTGTATCCTCTTTGGCTGCACAGCCTGCCAATGCTGACATGCAAAGCACCAGACTAAGGCACAGACTTAAAATCTTTGTTCCTGCTTTTTTCATAACTACTCTCCATTCCACACAGCATTATGCTGATATTTTCGCCCTATTATAGCCCTATGCCTTTTACATTGTCAATATTTTCACAAGCAAAAGAGAAAACTGTCTTCTTACTAAAACAAAATCGGAGGGAGCATCCTGCAACTTCCAAGACACTCCCTCCAATGATTTGTTAAGGTAGTTTTATACCCTTATTCTTGCTTTTATGAGAAATTTTCTCACTTATTTCAAAGACTCTTCGTAGCTCTTAATCATTCTACGAACCATCTCTCCACCGATGCTTCCTGCTTCTCTTGCAGAAATATCGCCGTTGTAACCTTCCTTTAAGTTTACACCTAATTCACTTGCGACCTCAGTTTTAAATCTATCCATTGCAGCCTTAGCTTCCGGAACTTCTACTCTGTTGGATCTGTTTTGTGATGACATATTTTTTTACCTCCATAAATACCTTGAATTCAATCTACATGCCTAATCTATTTTCAAAGATAAACAAGTAAGTTTTGCTTGCTTATCTTGTTCTTAGTATGAGCGTCTTTCAAGATAATATGTCTGGTATATTTTTACACAACACCTTTAAAATTTCGATAAATTTTCATAAATACCTGCATGATATCAGGATCAAAGAACGTACCTGTTCCCTCCTGCATGCAGGCAAGGCTTTCTTCCAAAGAATAGGCCTGTTTGTATGCTCTTTTGTTCATCAAAGCATCAAAAACATCTACCACCTTTACAATACGCGCTGATAAAGGTATCTGTGCACCCTTTAACCCTTTTGGATATCCTGTGCCATCCCAGTTTTCATGATGAAAATAGGCAATATCAATCGCCATATTAATAAAATCATTTTTTTCAATGCCATCATAAATATCCATAATGGTCTTGGCGCCGATTTCCGCATGCGTACTCATAATGCGATGCTCTTCTGCTGTTAATGGCGCATTTTTTAATAAAATATAGTCCGGTATCATGATTTTACCGATATCATGTAATCCTGCCGAAGATTCAATGGTATCAATGAAGTCATCAGTAATCGTTTCTTCAAAAACAGGAGAAAACTGCATACCCTGTGCTAAAATACGGCTGTTATAGCTGACATTCGCATAATGGGTACTACTATTACCACTCACACTGTTTTCCTTACTTTCCACCAGTTTTGCAAGTGCTGCCATAATATTTTTCTGCTCTAATCTGAGTTTCTCCATTTGTTTGATTACTACTTTATTTAACCGTTTGTTATTTTCTTCCAAATCTTTTTGTAAAGAATAGATTTTTAAATGGGTGTTTATTCTGACCTCTACTTCGCCTTTATCAAAGGGTTTGGTAATGTAATCCACTGCACCAAGCGCAAAGCCTTGATTTAAGTCTGCCACCGAGTCCATAGCTGAAATAAAAATAACAGGAATATCTCTTGTATATGGGTCTTTTTTTAACATACTGCAAAAAGTAAAACCATCTATGTCAGGCATGGAAATATCTGACAAGATAATCTGAGGTAAAACCTGCTGCTCCTGCATCACTTCAAAGGCGTCCTTTACACTCATGGCTGTAATAGCCTCATATCCCATATTTTTAATGATTTCTTCCAAAATAATTAAATTTACTTCTACGTCATCCACTACCAAAATTTTCACTGCACTTTTATTGTTTTCCATCCTTGGCCTCCTATTCAAGCATTTCCATTAACTGGTCAGATGCTTCTCTGGATTTCTCATAATCTGCCTTTCTGACCAACATACTTAGCTTAAAAGCAGCCCGTTGAATTTCTTTTGGTCCTTGGGAAACCAGTTCTTTTAGCATGGTTACTGCACTTTCCGCTTTCATCCAGTTTTCCATATCCATACTGATATTGAGCTTTTCAAAGGCATTACGAAGCTCACGTTTATTGATTTCGCTACCAAATTCATACATAAGCTCACGCTCTCCCGCCATATCATTTAACAGCTCAGCAGAACGCCATTTGGGGATTTCAATCACTACATCTTCTGCCTCTTCGTATTCCTCCAGCTTCATACGTATCGTAAAAGAAAAGCTTGAGCCCTTTCCTTTTTCACCATCTGCCCAGATATCTCCCTTCATCATATTGACCAGTTCCTTAGTGATGGAGAGTCCAAGTCCTGTTCCGCCAAATCTGCGTGTAATGGAAGCATCTACCTGAGAAAAGCTTTTAAAGAGTTTATCCTTATCCTCCGGAGAAAGTCCAATACCTGTATCTACCACAATAAAAAATAATTCTATTTCATCACCCACCTGCATATTTTTGGTCACTTCAATACCAACATAGCCCTGTGAAGTGAATTTGACCGCATTCGACACCAGATTATTCAAAATCTGTGTCAAACGAAGTTCGTCTCCAATCAGTTTATCAGGAATATTTTCTGCTACATTCATGGAAAACCGAAGACCTTTTCTTGCTACCACAGCATTGAACTGGTTGTTCATGCGTTCCATGAACTGATGAAAGGAAAAAGGCTTCTCTTCTAACTGGAACTTTCCAGCCTCCAGCTTTGAAAAATCGAGGATATTATTAATAATGCCCTCCATGGTTTTACAGCAATCCAAAATTAATCTCAAATAGCTCTGCTTTTGCAGATTTTCCTCGCGCTCCAAAATAAGCTCCGTATGCCCCTTAATACCATTTACCGGAGTACGAAGTTCATGTGTAACATTGGCAACAAAGGCATCCCTTGCCTTCATGGATTCTCTTACCTCTTCTGATTTTTCTTCTATTTTACGAATGCTTTCTTTATATCTGGTCATATCAACAGCCATGCAAAAAAAGACATCTTCGTCATTTTCCAGCTTTGTCTTTACCAATGTCATTTCCACGGGAAAGCAGGTACGATTTTTGCGATACATCGCTGTTTCAATCAGTTCTTTCCCGTCAAACTCCTCCTGTAAAGCTGCTGTTTCATTTTCGCAAACAAAGATGCCGTTAAAGAGTTCTCCAATGAAGACACCAATAAGCTCCTCATTTTGATACCCTGTCAATTCTTTTGTTTTTTCATTGATATATTGAATACGTCCGGCTTTGTCATAGCAGATAATAAGTTCCTGACTATGTTCCAATACAAATTGGAATATTGACATGTTTGCAGACATTGTCCTCCCCCTATTCTTCGTCCTCGTTTTCCTGCTTTTCAATAAACTCTAAGGAGTCATCGCTTAACAGTTTTACCGGGTCTACTAAGAGTTTCACTTCCCCATCTATCTTGCCAATGCCCCGAATAAATTTATTTTGAATATTAGCATGATTGATGGAAGGAGGTGGTAAAATATCCTCTTCTCTAATGGATACAACTTCCGCAATATTTTCAATAATCAGACCAACCTCTATTCCCTGCACTTCAACCACAATCACACAGGTTCTGTCTGTATAGGAAAAAGCATTTTTCCCAAAACGGTCTGCTACGTCAATAACCGGCACAATTTTACCACGCAAATTAATCAATCCCTTGATAAAATGCTCTACCTCCGGAATTGGCGTAATTGGCTGCATCTGCAAAATTTCATTTACATATTTTAATTCGATACCATATACCTCCGGTCCGACCTTGAAGGTCATGTACTTTCCCTGTCTGATATCCTCTTCGTTCTCTGTATCTTCCACTTCTACTACATCTAAGATTTCTTCCATGCCAAGAACCATGCCTTTCTCATAGCCTGCAAACTTTCAGGTACTTTAGTACCTTGCTCAGGCGCAATATTTGCAACACAACTATGTTCGTGTACTAAATCAAACCAAGTTTTTCCAACATACCTTTCAGTTTTTCCATATCAACCGGCTTGGCACAGTATACTGTACAGCCAAGTTCAAACGCTTTTTTTACGTTCTTTTCTTCATTTAAAGCAGTTGTCATGATGACCTTTGCCCTTTCATCTTCCGGAATATTTTTTTCTTTTTCAATGTCTCTGATATTTTTTAATGCCTGATAACCATCCATAATCGGCATCATGACATCCAGACATACCAAATCATATGGGTTATCCTCTTCCAAAGCCATCAAATAGGCATCAATCGCTTCCATGCCATCCACAGTTACATCACACTCCCCATATGCGGATAAAAACCTTAGTAATGCCTTTCTGCTGGCAAAATCATCCTCTGCAATCAGTATTCTCATATTTTCGACCCCTTTCTCTTTTTATCTGCTAACTGGCTAAGCCTTCCTGCAATTTGCTCTAATGGCAGCTGATAATCCACTGCTCCAAGCTCATAGGCAACCTTTGGCATGCCATACACAACACTAGTCTTTTCATCCTGTCCAATTGTCCAGGCCCCTTTATCATGCATTTCCTTTAAGCCCTTTGCACCGTCGCTTCCCATACCTGTCATGATAACACCAATGGCATTTTTTCCTGCCACTTGTGCAACTGAAGAAAAAAGTGCATCTACAGATGGACAATGTCCGCTGACCTTTGGGCCTTTTCTGCATTCTACCTGATATACTCCGTTTATTTTCACCAAACGCATATGTCTGTCTCCCGGTGCCAGTAATACCTGTCCCTTTCTTACTATATCACCGGATTTTGCTTCCTTTACCACTACCTGACATTCATTATTCAGACGATTGGCATACAGCTCCGTAAATCCCTCAGGCATATGTTGAACCATAACAATTCCAGGCATATCTTCCTTTAGCCTTTTGATGACCTGAAAAATTGCTTCCGTTCCTCCAGTGGAAGCTCCCATGGCAATAACCGGTTCTGTTCCCATAAATGTACCCGGACTGTCACTTTGGTTTTGGGTCCAACTTTGATAGACAATGTTTTTTGCCATTTGACACAAATCCACCTGTTTCAAAACAGCTTTGCAATTCTCCTGCTCAAAAACAGCTATATAACCCTTTGCGCCAGCCTCAAGTGCTGCCTCTTCCAATATCGGTGGCGCAAGCATAATGGTCGGTAACGGATATTGGGGTATCAGTTTTCTAAGAAAAACGATACCTTCCATTCTAGGTAAATCATTGGTTAGTAGCATAATATCCGGTTTTGTAGCTATAATCTGGTCTCTTGCCTCATACGCATTGCTGGTTCTTGCCACAATAACAAACTGGGAATCTGTTTGAAAGATTTCCTGCAAAATACTACACATTTCGTAAGTACCTGTTGCCAGTAACACTTTGATTTTTCTCATACGCCACCTCCTACTTACGATAAATAGAAGGCTGTATATATCGAAATTTTCCATGACACTGATTTAAAGACTCTGTAGAACCGGTAAATAAATAGCCACCCGGCTCCATTTTTTCATAAATACGTGCCAACAGCTCTCTTTTAGTTTGTTCATCAAAATAAATCATAACATTTCTGATGAAAACAACATGCAACGGTTTTCTAAATGGTAATGGCTCCATCAGATTAAACTGTCTGAAAATAACTTCCTTTTTGAGTTCATCCTTTACCATATATTCCTGTTCGTTCAAAGGCTTAAAATACCTTCTGATATAATTTTCAGGCAACTGCTGTACGGAATATTTTGTGTACACGCCTCGTATTGCCCTTTCCAATACATTAGTATCAATGTCTGTGGCTAATATTTTGGTATCATATTGATTATGCTCTAATCCTAAATAATCCATACACAGCATTGCCAGTGTATAAGGTTCTTCTCCACTGGAAGAAGCCGCACACCAAATGCGCCAGTCCTTCACATTTTTTTCTTTTAATTGGGGAAATACCTGCTGCTTCAGATATAAAAACTGCTCATATTCACGCCAAAAGTAAGTATGGTTTGTAGTCAGCGCATTCATCAGATATTCTGCTTCCTTGCCTGTCCTGTTTCTCTCTACAAGATCCATAAATTCATCAAAAGACCGATAATTATTTTTATGAAGATAATTATCCAGCCTGCCTTGTATTAATACCCTTTTCTCACTTAAATCAATGCCAGCCGTTCGTTTCATATATCTCACAATTCTCTCAAATTCCTGATTTGTAAGCATACGATATGAAATCCTTTCTACGCTTTAAGTTTTCTGTCAATTTTTTGAATTTTAATCAATTATTATTTATTATATCATTGAGCATATAAGTTGTCAAAAATCTCAAACAGAAAAAGAACGAGAAATCTCGTTCTTTCCGCCTTTCCTCTTAAGAAAGCTTGTATACTACTTTTTTTCCAAGTGCTTCTGCTGTTTCTTTATCTGTAAACAGCTCAACGATTTCTAATCCAAAGGCAATCGCTGTACCCATACCACGGCTGGTAATCACATTGTCTGCTTTTACAACTTCGTCAAAGACTACCTCTGCTCCTAAAAGCTCTGCTTCCATTCCCGGATAAATGCAGGCTTTTTTACCTTTCAGCAATCCCATATGTCCAAAAATAGAAGGGGCAGCACAAATAGCACCAATCAGCTTTCCGCTTTCGTAAAACTTTCTAATTTGCTCTGTCAGTATACTACATGCCTCCAGATTTCTTGTACCCGGCATACCACCCGGACATACAATCATATCCAATGCAGCAAAATCCGTTTCTGCAATTCCTTCATCCATTCTGACTGAAATCTGATGCGAGCCAACTACCTCATTTGCATTGTTAATAGAAATGCAGACCGCTTCTATTCCTGCTCTGCGCAATAAATCTACTACTGTCAAAGCCTCTATTTCTTCAAAACCTGTACCAAAAAAAATACCAACCTTACTCATATTTATAACCTTGCCTTTCTCACTGCCTACAAATTTGCAGAACCAACATAGTTCGTTCCAGCCTCCTTACCTTTCTCTTTTTATCTTATCAAAAGAAAAAAAGATAATCCATATTTACTTGTACTTTTTTCTAAAAATGCGTATGCTATTTCTATACAAAACTATCGTAGAAAGGACAAACAACCTTATGGAAATAGAAAGAAAATTTACTTTGAAAGAATTACCTGCTGATCTGGAAAGCTTTCCACATCATGAAATTGAGCAGGCTTATCTCAACATAGAGCCGATCATCCGTATCAGAAGACAGGATGAAAAATATTTTCTTACCTACAAGGGAAGCGGTATGATGGCAAGAGAAGAATACAATCTGCCCTTAAATGAAGAATCCTATCAACATTTATTAAAAAAAGCTGACGGTAATGTCATTTCCAAAACACGTTATGTGATTCCTTTGGAAAATCCGGTTTTTTCCAAAGACTTTGTACCATTAAAAAATCCACAGCTTACCATTGAGCTTGATGTGTTCCGTGCTCCATTTGCACCGCTTATCATGGCTGAGGTAGAATTTCCATCTGTAGAAATGGCTAATGCCTTTGTTGCACCTGACTGGTTTTTAGAGGATGTTACTAACGACCCTGCTTATCATAATTCTAATATGAGCCGTCGCACCTTTTAGTGCCACGGCTCATGTTTTTACCATTATCCTATCTGCTGCATGACAAGCTGGACAAAATATACAATATAAACCACCAGCATAATGGCACCGCCGGAACGTTTTACCTTTTTATCCTTGATTGCCACAAGCCAGAGAATTGCTACAACCGCAATGGCCATAATGTTATCAAAAATGAAGGCTGAAACATATGCAACCGGAGTAATCACTGCTGTTGTACCAAGTACAAATAAAATATTGAAGAGATTAGAACCAACAATATTTCCAACCGCAATATCTGTTTCCTTCTTTTTTGCAGCCACACATGAGGTTACAAGCTCAGGCAGTGAAGTACCGAAAGCTACAATGGTAAGCCCTACCAGTCTTTCACTCATGCCAAGTGCCATGGCAATCGCACTTGCTGCATCTACGGTAATATCTGAGCCTAGAACAATCATTGCACCTCCAACAAGGATGAGCAGTAAAAGCTTCCACATCTTATCGTTTTCGCCTGCTGCCTCAAAGTCTTCACCAGGCTCTTCTTTTCCCTGTTTTGCCATTTTAATCATATAAATGACATAGCCAATTAACAATACCAAGAAAATTGCTCCGTCTATTCTGCCGATTTTTCCATCCATCATTCCAAATATCAGCATCAATACAGAAATGACAAATACAAAAGGAATATCAAATTTTAAAGTTGATTTCTTTACCGCTAATGGATAAATCAGGGAAGCGAGTCCTAAGATAAGTAATACATTCATAATGTTACTACCAAGGACATTACTGATAGCTAAATCTACATTTCCCTTTAGCGCTGCACTGATACTGACAGCAGCTTCCGGTGCACTGGTTCCAAAAGCTACAATCGTAAGACCAATAATCAGATGTGGAATACCAAACTTATCTGCAATTTTACTTGCTCCATCCACAAACCAGTCGGCACCTTTCATCAGCATAACAAAGCCGACTACCAATAATACAAGTTGCAATAAAATATTCATTTTGTTCTTCTCCTTATTTTTGTGTTACCTTTGCCTGAGGGCCAAGCATGCCCAATTTAAAATGCTTTCTGCACAGTGCCACATATTCATCGTTTGCACCTAACATTACCTGTTCTCCATCCCTGACAATTCCCTTTTCATTATAACGGGCATTGCAGGTTGCCTTTCTTCCGCACCAGCATACCGTTTTGATTTCCTGAATCGTATCTGCGATTGCAATTAACCTTTCACTTCCCGGGAACAAATTGTTTTTAAAATCTGCACGCAGACCATAGCATACCACAGGTACATCAAAAAAATCTACAATATCAGATAAAAAATCTATCTGCTCCGGTGTTGCAAACTGAACCTCATCCACAATGATACAGTCATAGCTTCTTATTTGCTCCTCTGTCATCAGCTGCACTTCCTTTAGCAGCACGCACTCCATCTCCAAGCCTATTCTTGAGCGGATAATTCTTGCACCATCTCTGGTATCTGCCTCTGTTTTACATAGTAGTGCCTTTTGTCCTACTTCCTCATAATTAAAATGAGTCATCAACGCATTGGCTGTTTTAGAACTGTTCATTGCTCCGTAATAATAATAAAGCTTTGCCATATTAATAACCATGCCTTTCTCCAGCTCAAATCCCGCAGTAATTAACACACGTTTCTTATCGGTCTTGTGCAACAAAAAGCAGGTTCAAAAGAACCTGCTCAATTTCTTTTATAGCATAAGACCTGAGCCTTCCTTGTTCTCTTCTATCAGGTCATTCATTTTTTCAAATGGCTTGCCTAATACTAATCCAATGATAACAGAAACAGGAATATATAGCAACAGGTGTCCGATGCATTCCCAATAATAAGAACCATATAATCCGCCTACCGCTTCCTTCATCGCATCCATTGCATATGGGAATGGCAACAGGCTATAGATTTTTTGAAAAATATCCGGTAATACCTCTTTGGGGAAAGTACCTCCGGCACCAGCTACCTGAATTACCATGATGATAACTGCTGCCGCTTCACCAATATTACCAAAAGCAAACGTCAGTGAATAAATCAGAAGCGTAAACACCAGGCTTGCCGTTGCACCTGCAAACCATAGCTTTAGTGGCTCTACGCATTGAATACTACAAAAATACAAATTACCAAGAACAGTCAAAATCGCATTTACCTGTCCCACCAGGAAAAAGGTAATATACCTGCCCACATATTTGTGCTCAGCCCTGACATTTTTCAGTCCGTCAATCGGGTGCACGCCAACATGGATAATTGCCACTAAGAATAAGGATTCTACCCAAATGGCAAGCACAGTATAAAACGAAGCCATGGCAGACCCATAATTTTCTACCGGGAAAATACGGTTTGTTTCAATTTCTACAGGTGAGGCCATAAAATCTCCTACTGCTTCCGGGTCTGCTGTCATGATTTCCATTAACATCTGATAGCTTTCATCCTCCTGCAATGCTTCTAACTCCTCTACAGTCTCTTCCAGATTCGTTTTCATATCTGTCATCAGACTTTTGGTTTCATGCAGATTGATGCCCATTGTTTGTAAGCTGTTGTTAAATGCCTCCAAATCGCCCTTAGCATCCTCATATGTTTCTGACACAAGTGTCAGTAAGCTCTGGATACTTGCAAGGCTCGCTGACAAAGAACGTGCTATCGACGTCTGACCTACAATACCGGTATTTAAGCTTCCCTGTACACCGGATAAGGTACTTTGTCCCCAGCCTACCGTATTATCGATTGTTTCTGCATTTTCTGCAGCATCTGCTGTTTCATTTAAAGAATCTACTACTAAAATAAAGGAATCAACCAGAGCTTCAAAGGTATCTACCTGATTGATGGCACTGCGAAGCTGCTTGATAATCACATCTACAATCGTATCTGCCTCTGTAATACCAAGTGTTGCCATCTCATCTGTATCCATAATCGTTCCTACCGCTTTTGTCATCACCTGAGAAAGGGTGCTGACCAGAGTAGCGTTTACCTGCTGCTGCACTGTTGTTTTTGCTTTGGAAGTAATCTTTGGTGCAATGGCATTTTTCTTTTCATTTTCATAATAGGTAATTTCCGGGTGTTTCACATCCTCTGAAAGAAAACTGATTAAATCTCCGGTAAATTCACTCGGAATCACAAGAGCCGCATAATAATCTCCGCTATACACACCCTCAATCGCTGCCTCTGTGGTATCTGTAAATACCCATCCAATGGAGTTATTGGACTCTAATGCAGAAACGACTTCATCACCCATATTAAAGTAGATGCCCTCTATTTGCGCACCTTCATCATCAGAAGCAATTGCTACCTTTATTTTTGAGGTTGACTCTTCTCCATAGGGATCCCAATTGGATAAGATGTTGAACCACGCATAAAGCGCCGGCACAATAATCAGACCTAAAATAATAACAACCGCCACTACATTTGTTTTTATTCTTTTAAAATCTGTTAAGAAAATGGTAAATATATTTTTCATTCTTTCTCAGCCTGCTCTTTCTCGTGTTTTTCCAGAGCCCTCGCTTTTCTCATTGCTGCGTAATCCTGAGGACTCTTTTTATCAATCATTCCATTTTGCACGGACTGGGCACTTAATGCAGATACATATTTGCGAATACTCTGTACCAGTTCTTCCTCAGCATCACTTAATGCAGTTCCTTCCTCAGCCTTCGGAAAATTCTCTACTATCTCTGAAACCACAGGTTCGACCTCTGGTGTCTGTGCCTCCGGTTCTTCTTCCTTTTGTGCAATGGTTCTAAAACGGCCTGGTCTGTTTTCCTCCAAAAGTCCGGCATTGACAATAAAGTCCTCAACTCTCGACTCTTCTTTTAACAAGCCCTCAATCGGTTTATCTTCTCGAATGCCAAATTCACTTAATTTTAACTGTAGTTGGTAATCCATATATTCCACGCCAATTAAATAAACAGAGATACCAAATAAGGATGCAATCCAAAGTACCAGAAAAACTACCTTGGAGCTATCCAGTTTAAACATGACAAACAGGAAAATCAAAGGAATGATAATCACTAGTCTGATACCAACTTTGATACGTTTTTGATTTTTTTCATGGATTTGTCTTTCATATTCCATGATTTTTTCATATGATTCTGATTTATTATCCTGCATATCCGGCCTCCTAATCCTCATGCAGCCATAGGCTGCTCAAATAGAGCTGAAAAAGCGTTAGCTTTTTCCAGGTATGAAACATAGAACTTCTTCGCGAAAGAGCCTTTGCTCTGAGCGAAGAGAATTTCGAGAAATTCTCCAGAAGTTCTTTTCATACTACATCATCTTTGTGTCTTCCATACGTTTTTCAATGAAATGATTTATTTTCATGAATGGTACACGAATGACCAGACCAACTACCAAAGCACCTATTGCAAACAGCATCAGACCGCCTATATACATCCAGTAATCATTTTCATACATACCGCTTACCACTTCACGTATCGCATTAATTGCGTAAGGGAATGGGAAATAACGGTAAATCGCCTGGAAAATATCAGGTAACAGCTCTATCGGATAGGTTCCGCTTGAGCCTGCAATCTGAATGACCATAATGACAACTGCAAAAGCCTTACCAATATCGCCAAAGGAAAGGGTCAGCGTATAGATTAAAAGTGTAAAAGTAAAGCTAATCAACGCACCTGCCAAATACAACAAGCCTTTATCATGACATTGCACATGTAGCAGGTGTAAATTACCCCACATGCAAATGAAAGACTGGATTTGTCCCAAACAGAAAAACATCA
>CAMBAN010000049.1 GCA_945864145.1 uncultured Lachnospiraceae bacterium
ACATCGCCCTTTCACGGCGGTAACACGGGTTCGATTCCCGTTGGAGTCATCAAAATTGAATATGGCGCAGTAGCCAAGCGGTAAGGCAATGGTCTGCAACACCAGTACGCACCGGTTCAAATCCGGTCTGCGCCTCTCTAATTTTAAAAACACTGATTATATCGGTGTTTTTTTGCTTTATAGGAAATTCCTATAAAGCAAAAACGCTCCGCGAGGATGCGCACGCTTTTGCAAAGGTAGAATGTCGCAATAATGCGACGCAAAAGCGGCGCCAGAGTTTCGCTTGCGAAACTCTTTCTTGTTTAAAAGTAAGATTCAAAATGTAAGAAACAGTTGCAAAATATATAATTTATAATATAATTTACTTTGTAGTGAAATATTACATTATTCAATAAAATAATTAGGTGAGCTATCAAAGGAGATTAGGTATGGCAAAACTGTATATTAATGAAAAGAACAAGCTGGGGCATATTAACGAAGAAATTTATGGAAATTTCTCAGAGCATTTAGGAAGATGTATCTATGAAGGAATATATGTAGGAGAAAATTCAGAAATTCCTAATACAAATGGTATGAGAAATGACGTAGTGGCAGCATTACGTGAGATGAAGCTTCCTGTTTTAAGATGGCCGGGTGGTTGCTTTGCAGATGAATATCATTGGAAAGATGGTATTGGACCAAAGGAAACAAGAAAAAAAATGGTTAATACTCATTGGGGTGGTGTGACAGAAGACAATAGCTTTGGTACACACGAGTTCTTTGAACTATGTGAGCAAATTGGCTGTAAGACTTATATTAATGGTAATGTAGGTAGCGGTACAGTTCAGGAGATGTCAGAATGGGTGGAATATATGACCTTTGATGGCGTATCTCCAATGGCAGAGCTTCGAAGAAAAAATGGACATGAAAAGGCTTGGAAGGTAGATTATTTTGGAGTAGGTAATGAAAACTGGGGTTGTGGTGGCAATATGACGCCATCCTATTATGGAAACCTGTATAGAAGATTTCAGACTTATGTAAGAAATTATAATCAAGAACAGCCAATTTATAAGATTTGTTGTGGTGCAAATGCAGGAGATACTTATTGGACAGAGGAGGTATTAAAAACTTGCTTTGAAAATACACCAAAACAAGCTCATGGTTTGATGGATGGTTTATCTTTACACTATTATACTGTTCCAGATACTTGGGAAGACAAGGGAAGTGCAACAGAGTTCACTGCTAAGGACTGGTACAAGACGTTGTCAAAAGCTCTTTATTTGGATACCTTGATTAAAAATCATGCAACTATTATGGATAAATATGATCCGGATAAAAAAATTGGTTTGATTGTAGATGAGTGGGGTACATGGTTCAATGTAGAACCAGGTACAAATCCGGGATTTTTATATCAGCAGAGTACAATGAGAGATGCTTTGGTTGCAGGTCTTTCTTTGAATGTATTTAATAAGCATTGTGATAGAGTTAAAATGGCCAATATTGCACAGCTTATTAATGTATTACAGGCAGTTATCTTGACAGATGGACCAAGAATGCTGTTAACACCAACTTACTATATTTTCCATATGTATAAATATCATCAGAATGCAGAGCTTGTGGAGAGTTACATGGATGGTGTAAAAGAAATCGGAGAGGATATGGAATTTAGGGTTCCTAACTTGCAGGAATCAGCTTCTATAGATGAAACAGGTACTATGACAATTACAATAAATAATTTGTCTGTATCAGACAGTGAACCTGTAGATATTAGCTTTGCAGAGTGCAAGCCTTCTTCGGTAACAGCATCTATCTTGACACAGAAAATGGATGCTTACAATACCTTTGAAAATCCGGATACTGTAAAAGAAGAAGCATTTACAGCATTTCAGGTAACTGAGAAAGGAATATCCTTTGTAATGCCTGCATGCAGTGTAATCCAGTTTAGAGTGAAATAAATATGGATGCGAAAACAGAGGAACCAAAGGTGCGCTGCAGGAAATGTCTCATCAGAGAAATGGATAAGGAAAAATATTTTGCAAATATGTATGAGTATATTGCTCATTTAGATGAGGATATTAAAGCACCGATAGAAGTATATGAAAAGCGTCTTGCAGTATGTAAAACATGCGATTATCTAGAAGAAGGTATGTGCAGAGCCTGTGGATGTTTTGTGGAGCTAAGAGCAGCTGTAAAAAGCAATATCTGCTCTTATAATAAATGGTAAAATGAAATTGAAAAAGTTATCTTCTGACAAGTAGTATTTTCATAAGATATTGTAAGTATGCAATCTTATCAAATACCTTGAAAAGAAGGTAACTTTTTTTACAGAAAATAGTGGATTTTCCAATAGAAAGTTTTGCATAATGATGGGGTTTATTGTAAGATAGAAGCATGAAAAAAGTAGTAAGGGGAAATGAAATGCGAGTAAAAAGAGACAGACTGATATATGTAATACTTATTCTTATGGGATTGGTTTCACTGCTTTCTTTAGCTTTTGCAGGAGTAGCAGGCATGATGTATAAGCAGGAAATGGACGAAGTAGTAGAGGTTATGAGTCAGAATGAGCAAATGGAGGAACAGATGCTTTCACTGACGCAGGAAAATCTTTTAACAGAGGATGAGGTAGATGTGTTGCTTGCGCAAAAAGAAACAGATGTACAGACCTCTATGAAAGAAAAAATGAAAGAATTGGTTATTTCAAAGGATGGTGGACCTTTGACAATGCTTCGATATTTCTTCCCGGAAAATTTGATTTTTTATGATGAAGGAAATTATGAGTTTATAGCTATTTCAAATGTCTTGAAAAAGCATACCTTGGTCAGTGAAAACTTTAAGACACAGGAAAGTGGTGAAATCATCTACGAACAAAATGGAACAGTGCTTTCGCATAAAGGTATTGATGTTTCTAAATACCAAGGTAAAATTGATTGGAAGGCAGTAAAGGAGGATGACGTTGAGTATGCATTTATTCGTCTTGGACTGCGTGGCTATGGTTCCGGAGAGATTGTTTTAGACGATTATTATGCACAAAATATGCAAGGTGCTGCAAATGCTGGTGTCGCAACAGGAGTGTATTTCTTTACGCAGGCAATTACGGAGGAAGAAGCAAAGGAAGAAGCAGATTTTGTAATAGAACAGTTAAAGGGCTATGAGATAGGTTGTCCGGTTGTTTTTGATGTAGAAATGATTACAAATGGAAATGGCAGAGCAAATACGCTTTCTAAAGAGGAAAGAACCAATATCTGTCTTACCTTTTGTGAAACAATAAAAGAAGCCGGATATATACCAATGATTTATGGAAATATCAAATGTTTTACAAAAATGTTAGATATGGAAAAGTTGGAGAACTATGAAAAATGGTATGCTTTTTATGATCAATATATGTATTTCCCATATGAAGTCAGTGTATGGCAATATACAGAAAGCGGCAGCGTCAAAGGAATAGAAGGAAAGGTTGATATGAACATTTCTTTTCGTTTATGGCAGTAGAGTAGGAGGAAGCACAAATGGAACAGATACAAAAACTTCAGCAAATGATTGATGAAAGTGAAAATATTGTATTTTTTGGTGGTGCAGGGGTTTCTACAGAAAGCGGTATTCCTGATTTTAGAAGTGTAGATGGCTTATATCATCAAAAATATGACTATCCACCGGAGACTATTTTAAGCCATACCTTTTATCGTAGAAAAACAGAAGAATTTTATCGATTTTACAAAGATAAGATGCTTTGCCTGGATGCAAAGCCCAATGCAGCACATTATGCTTTAGCAAAGCTGGAAAAAACAGGGAAATTAAAAGCAGTAGTAACGCAGAATATTGATGGACTGCATCAGGCTGCCGGCAGTAAAAAGGTGTTAGAGCTTCATGGTAGTGTTTTACGTAATTATTGTGAGGTATGTGGAGCATTTTATGATGCGAAGTTTGTTTTACAGTCTGAGGGGATACCGACATGCAGTTGCGGTGGACAAATCAAGCCGGATGTTGTACTTTATGAGGAAGGATTGAATCAGGCAACACTGTCAGAGGCTATCAGGGTGATTTGTGAGGCGGATATGTTGATAATTGGAGGTACTTCACTTGTGGTATATCCTGCGGCTGGATTGATTGACTATTATCAGGGTCATAAACTGGTTCTTATCAATAAATCAGCAACTGCCAGAGACAGTATGGCTAATTTGGTAATTACAGAACCTATTGGCTCTGTATTTTCAAAGATTAAGATAGAAGAGTAGGAAGTAACAATGAAAATGGAATATCAATATGAAGTGGGCGATGTGGTAAGGTTAAAAAAACAGCATCCATGTGGGAGTGCGGAATGGGAAATCTTGCGTGTTGGTGCAGATTTTCGCTTAAAATGCATGGGGTGTGGGCATCAAATCATGATTGCCAGAAAACTTGTGGAAAAGAACACAAAGGATTTGAGGAAAAAAGCTTGAAATGAGTAGAAAGATATGATAAAATCTAACTCTGTGATATATAAATCCTTGCTTCTTCATAGAAAGAGGCCAGAGACCAAAAGGAGGTAAAAAAATGAACAAATATGAATTAGCCGTTGTTGTCAGCGCTAAAATCGAGGATGACGAAAGAACAGCTACACTTGAAAAGGTAAAAGAGATTATCACAACAAATGGTGGTACAATCACAAACGTTGACGAGTGGGGCAAAAAGAGATTAGCTTACGAAGTTCAGAAGATGAAAGAAGCTTTCTACTATTTCATTCAGTTCGATGGTGCTTCAACAGTTCCAGCAGAAGTAGAATCAAGAGTTCGTCTTATGGAAAATGTTGTTAGATATTTAGTCGTTAGACAGGACGAGAAATAGAATACGCATAGCGTAAGAGTGGGAGAACTTAATATATGAATAAAGCAATTTTAATGGGGCGTTTAACTAGAGATCCTGAGGTAAGATATACACAGGGTGAGAACCAGATGGCAATTGCAAGATATACACTTGCGGTAGATAGAAGATTTAACCGTAACGGCGATGAAAATACAGCAGATTTTATTAACTGCGTGTCTTTTGGCAAGACAGCAGAGTTTGCGGAAAGATATTTCCGTAAAGGAACCAAAATCGCTATTTCAGGTCGTATCCAGACAGGTAGTTATACCAATAAGGATGGTGCAAAAGTTTATACCACAGAAGTTGTTGTTGAAGAACAGGAATTTGCAGAAAGCAAAGGAAGTAATAGTGGTTCTTCAGATAGTGGATTTGGAGGTCCAAGCCATCAGTCAGCTGCACCTATGGCAGCCAGTGATGGATTTATGAATATTCCAGATGGCATTGATGAAGAATTACCATTTAACTAAGTATCGTTTTTGATGAGATAAGAAAGATAGGAGGCTTTATCATGGCTTTTAATAAAACTGAAAAAGCTGATTCTCCAATGAAGAGAAGAGGCGGAATCCGTAGAAGAAAAAAAGTTTGTGTATTTTGTGGCAAGGACAATGTAATTGATTACAAGGATACAGCAAAATTAAAGAGATACGTATCTGAAAGAGGAAAAATTCTTCCTAGAAGAATTACCGGAAACTGTGCTAAGCATCAGAGAGCTCTTACAGTAGCTGTAAAGCGTGCTCGTCACGTAGCATTAATGCCATACACAATCGATTAATTTTGAATTTGTAGCGTAAGGTATTGCATGTACATTTACGCAAAGGTATATAGAACCGTCATTACGATATCATTGTAATGGCGGTTTTGTAATATAAAATCACAAGGAAAGGTAGAGATTTTAACATGAAAGAGTATACAACAGTAATTAATAATTTTTTGAGATATGTGAAGATTGATACACAGTCAAGAGAAGAGTTTTCTGATAAAGTACCTTCCACAGATAAGCAGCGTGATTTGGCGAAGATGTTGTATCAGGAATTAAAGGATATGGGCGCTTCTGAAGTAAGATATGAGCAAGAGCATAGCTATGTATATGCTGTGATTCCTTCCAACATGGAAAAGGAAGTTCCTGCAATTGGATTTATTGCGCATATGGACACATCTGATGCAGTAAGTGGGGAAAATGTCAATCCACGTATTATTGAAAATTATGATGGTAAGGATATTGTCTTGAATGAAGAGAAAAATATTGTGACACGCGTGTCAGATTTTCCGATGTTAAAAGATTGTGTTGGAAAATCTGTAATTGTAACAGATGGAAATACCTTATTGGGTGGAGATGATAAAGCCGGTGTTGCTGAAATCATGGCAATGGCAGAATATTTCTTATCTCATCCGGAAGAAAAGCATGGAAAGATTTGCATAGGATTCACTCCTGATGAAGAGGTAGGAAATGGGGTAGCTTTCTTTGATATTAAAGGCTTTGGAGCTGATTTTGCCTACACAGTAGATGGTGGTGAGCTTGGTGATATGAGCTATGAATGCTTCCATGCAGCAGGCGCAAGAGTAACGGTACATGGCAAGAGTGTACATCCTGGCTATGCAAAGAATATAATGAAAAATGCAATCAAACTTTCCTACGAGTTTATTTCTATGTTACCGGAAAAGGAATGTCCGGAATGTACAGAGGGATATGAAGGTTTTTATCATGTAACAGATATCAAGGGTGCAGTTGAAGAAGCAACGGTAGATTTTATCATTCGTGATCATGACAGAGTGAAATTTGAACAGCGTAAGAAAACCTTCCTGGAGGTTGCAGAGAAGTTGAATCAGATTTATGGTGAGAAAATTTGTGAGGTAGAAATGAAGGACTACTATCACAATATGAAAGAAATGATTGAAAAAGAAATGTATATTGTAGACTATGCAAAGGAAGCTATGTTAAGGGCTGGCGTAACACCAAAGGTTTCTCCAATCAGAGGTGGTACAGATGGAGCAAGATTATCCTTTGATGGACTGCTTTGTCCAAATCTCTGCACCGGTTCAGAAGGACATCATGGAAGAAATGAATTTGCTTGCGTAGAAGATATGGAAAAAATTGTGGAAATATTAATATCTTTGGTAAAAATTAATACAGAAAAATGAAAAAATGAGTAACAGAAATCATCACTAAGATGCAAATATTGCTATAGAACTTTACAATAAAAAATGTTATACTAAATTTGTGTGATTGTATCTACTTTTGCGTTTATTGAAACAATCAGGTGAGGGATTATTCATGAAACAAAGAATTAAGCTAAAGGGTCGTTTAAAGGCATATTTGCAGACGAGTTTTGTTTTGGGCGGTATATTAGCGTTAATTAATGTAGCTGTTTATTTTCTTGATATCAAATCAGGATTAGTGATTACTGCTTTTTTGGCTGTATATTTCTGTGCAATGCTTATTTTGTTTTATCATAATAAACCAATTATTATGAATGAATTTGTTAGCTTTGCGGCTCAGTATGGACAGATTCAAAGAAAACTTTTAAGGGATTTAGAGCTTCCACATGTTTTGATGGATGACAGTGGTAAAATTATCTGGACAAATCAGGCCTTTGAGGAAGTTGTGCATAAGGAAAAGGGTTACAGAAAATCAATTACTTCTTTATTTCCAACTATTACAAAAGAAAAATTGGTATTTGACCAATGCATGGATATACAGCTTACATACGAAGCTCGTGATTACATCATGAAAATGAAAAAAGTTGCTTTGGATGATGTGATGGAGAGAAGTGATGTATTTGAAAAGGATGGGTTCGAGGGTTATTTTATCGCAGCCTATTTATTTGATGAAACTGAACTGAAAAGAGCAAAGAGTGAAATTGAAGAGCAGAGTTTGACAGTTGGTTTCATTTATTTAGACAATTATGATGAAGCATTGCAGAGTGTGGAAGAGGTCAGACGTTCTCTTTTGATTGCTTTGATAGACCGTAAAATAAATAAATATGTTTCTTCTCTTGATGGTATTGTTCGAAAAATTGAAAAGGATAAATATTTTGTCATTATGAAGAAAAAATCCTTAATGCAGATAAAAGAAACGAGATTTGAACTGCTAGAGGATGTAAAAACAGTAAACATTGGTAATGAGATGGCCGTTACGATTAGTATTGGCATTGGTCTTGACGGTGCAGGATATATTCAAAATTGCGAGTATGCAAGAACAGCCATTGATTTGGCATTGGGACGAGGTGGAGATCAGGCTGTTGTAAAATCACCCCAATCCATTTTATATTATGGTGGAAAGAGCCAGCAGGTAGAAAAGAACACCAGAGTAAAGGCCAGAGTAAAAGCACATGCACTAAAGGAAATCATACTGAGCAAAGACCGTGTACTTGTTATGGGACACAGATTAGGAGACATGGATTCTTTTGGTGCTGCTGTGGGTATTAGCTGTATTGCAAGGGCATTAGAGAGAAAATGTCATATTGTGATTAATGATGTGACAACCTCCGTGAAACCATTGATTGATTTATTTGATGATAAAAATGTGTATGATGATGATTTTATTATCAATAGCTCTCAGGCAATGGAGCTTGCAGGGAACAACACGGTGCTTGTGATTGTAGATGTAAACAGACCGAGTATTACGGAGTGCCCGGAACTCATTAAGGAGTGTAAGACAGTCGTTGTTTTGGATCATCATAGACAAAGTGCAGAGGTCATTGACAGTGCAGTACTGTCTTATGTGGAACCGTATGCTTCTAGTGCCTGTGAGATGGTTGCAGAGGTTCTGCAGTATGTAGACGGACCGGTTAAGGTACGTGCGAACGAGGCAGATTGTCTGTATTCCGGTATGATTATTGATACGAATAATTTTACGGCAAAAACAGGTGTCAGAACCTTTGAAGCAGCAGCATATTTACGCCGCTGTGGTGCAGATGTCACACGAGTAAGAAAAATGCTACGTGATGATGCAAAAGAATACAAAGCGAAAGCTGAAACGATTGGAAAAGCCGAAATATACAAAAATGCATATGCAATTTCCATATGTCCTTCAGAGGGCTTGGAGAGTCCTACTGTTGTAGGTGCGCAGGCGGCAAATGAATTACTGAATATTAATGGCATCAAAGCAAGCTTTGTTATTACAAAATATCAAAATCAGATATATATTTCCGCAAGGTCTATTGATGAGTTGAATGTGCAGATTATCATGGAAAGACTAGGCGGTGGTGGTCATATGAATATTGCCGGTGCACAGCTTTCGAATGTGAATGAGACGCAGGCAATGGATGTGATTAAGGATACATTAAATACTATGTTACAGGAAGGCGCAATCTAATGAAGGTTATATTATTACAAGATGTTAAGTCAGTAGGAAAAAAGGGAGATATGGTAGAACTTAGCGAGGGATACGCAAGAAACTTTATTTTGCCTAAAAAGTTAGGCGTAGAGGCAAATAGTACAAATAGAAATAATTTGAAGCTACAGAAAGCGAATGAAGAAAAAATTGCTAAGGAACAGTATGAAGCAGCACTGGCTATGAAGGAAAAGGTTGAGGAAATGTCTCCTAAGGTAAGTTTAAAATCAGGAGAAGGAGGAAAGACCTTTGGTTCAATTTCTTCTAAGGAAATTGTGAAAGCAGTAGCAGACCAGTATCAGGTTGAAATTGACAAGAAAAAAATTTCTATGCAGGATGCAATCAAATCTGTCGGTGTACACGAAGTAACTGTAAAACTGCATCCAAAGGTAACAGCAACTTTACGTGTTAAAGTAGAGGAAGCATAGTAAGAAGCATCGAATGGTTTGATGGATGGGAGGAAACACATGCCAGAATTAGATGAGGCGATTATTAAAAGGGTGTTACCCCATAGTATAGAGGCCGAGCAGTCCGTTATTGGTGCAATGATTATGGATAAGGAAGCAATTACCATTGCAAGCGAGCAGATTAACGGAGAAGATTTTTATGGAAAGCAGTATGGTATACTTTTTGATACCATGGTGGAGCTCAATGATGAGGGGAAGCCTGTCGATTTAGTTACGCTACAGGATAGACTAAAAGAAAAAGGAGTACCGCCTGAAATATCCAGCTTGGAATACATGAGAGATATCATGGCGACGGTTCCTACTTCAGCAAATATAAAGTATTATGCTGGAATTGTAGCAGAGAAATCTGTTTTAAGAAAGCTGATTCGTGTCAATGAAGAGATAGCAAATAATTGTTATGCACAAAATGAAACGTTAGAGGTGCTTCTTGAGGAGACTGAGAAGAAAGTCTTTGAAATTGCACAGAAACGTAATAATGGTGATTTTGTTCCTATTAGACAGGTTGTCATGAATGCCATGAACTTAATTGAAGCAGCTTCTAAAAACAAGGGGGCAGTTACAGGTATTCCAACAGGCTTTATTGATTTGGATTATAAAACAGCCGGTATGCAGCCTTCTGATTTGATTTTAGTGGCTGCAAGACCATCTATGGGTAAAACTGCGTTTGTATTGAATATTGCTCAACATGTTGCTTTTAAAGAGCATAAGGCTTGTGCGATTTTTTCTTTGGAAATGTCAAAGGAGCAGTTGGTAAATCGTCTCCTTTCTTTAGAGTCCAAAGTAAATTCACAGGCAATTAGAACCGGTAATATGAAAGATGATGAATGGGAGCGCTTGATAGAAAGTGCCGATGTAATTGGTAAATCGAAGCTGATTATTGATGACACCCCAGGTATTAGCCTTGGTGAATTACGTTCTAAGTGCCGAAAATTTAAGCTGGAATATGACTTACAAATGATTATCATTGACTATTTACAGTTAATGACTGGCTCTGGTAAGTCATCAGATTCCAGACAGCAGGAGATTTCAGATATCTCACGTGGTTTAAAAGCACTTGCGAGAGAGCTCCATGTGCCAGTTATTGCATTATCGCAGCTTTCTCGTGCGGTAGAGCAAAGACCTGACCACAGACCGATGCTTTCTGATTTGCGTGAGTCTGGTGCGATTGAGCAGGATGCGGATGTAGTAATGTTTATTTATCGTGATGATTACTACAATAAAGATACAGAGGCAAAAAATGTGGCAGAAATTATTATTGCCAAGCAAAGAAATGGTGCTATTGGAACCATCAATCTTGCATGGCTTCCTGATTATACACAATTTGCTAATCTTGCAAAATAGTAGCAGTCCGGATTTTTAATCCGGGCTGTTTTTTATCGAATAGGAAACTTCGTTTCCTATTCGATAAAAAGCCTCCGGCAGGAGGCGCACTCGCGCGAAGAGGAAGAGAGTCGTAAACGACCGCGCTCGGCGCGAGAATGTGCCAAGGCACATTCTTTGTTCATATAAAAATATTCTTTTATTTTATTCTGGTAGTTCTATTTTTATATTTTCAAGCATATATTTGTAATATGAAAAACGTAGTATGTCCAGCGATAGGAACAAGTAACAGCTGGATTTATGACCCACAATACTGATATGCTAGGGAGGGACAAACTATGCGAAAGGAGGAATATCTCATTCATGAGGCTGCAGAAGAGCTTCAGGTTGAACCACATATGCTGAGATATTGGGAAGACGAGCTGGGGTTTCGTGTACAACGTAATGAACGAGGTTATCGTATTTATGGAGAAAAGGATATGGAGAGATTGTGCTATATTAAGTATTTAAAGGAGCAGGGTGTAAAGCTTAAGGCAATGAAAAATTGGATGAAGGATGGAGCATTTCCAGCTGAAGAACAGGAAAATGTGATATCTATGAAACAAACTTTGCCGACAGCTGTGTCAGTGACAGAGTTACCTAAAAAAATAATCCCCATACGTGTTGTGCAAGAAGAAAAGCAGAGAGGAAACCAAATGATTGAGATTAAAGAGCGAAAATTAACATTAAAAGAGCAACAAGAGCTTGCAACTAAAATGCAAGAAAGTAAAAATGAGCAGGATAATTTGAATGAAAAAGCATATAAAATGCAATTAATTATGCAAAAAATACTTTCGAACATTTTAGAGGAGAATAATGACAAACTAATCAATGAATTGAGTGACAATATTAAAAATGAGGTTACAAAAGAATTTGATTATCAAATGCGTTTGTTTATAGAGGAAGAGGACAAGCGTGAAGAGAAAAGAAGAGCTTATGAAGAAGAACACTATAAAAAATTGGATGAACTTTTGAGACAAAAAATGGACAAAAAGAATCAGGAGGTAGAAAAGAAAGAAACGAAATGGGCACGTATCCTGTCAAATTAAAAACAGCCTGACGAAAGTCAGGCTGTTCATTACTTCTTATAAATCGATAGAACCTGTAGGGCAAGCACCTGCACAAGCACCACACTCGATGCACTTATCTGCATCGATTTCAAATTTGCCATCTCCCATGCTGATAGCTCCAACTGGACACTGAGCCTCACAAGCTCCACAACAAACACAAGCATCAGAAATCTTGTATGCCATAATATGTTACCTCCTTAATATTACATCACTTATGTCACTTCATATGTAAGTATTTATCAAGGATTGATAAATACTTATCAATATATACACATTTTAATATAAAAAGTGTAGAAATTCAAGCTTATCACATTAAATTATTGTAAAGTATGCAAAAAGATACAAGCACTATTTATTTAGCTCAGCACGGCGTTCTCTGATACCATCTAAAATATATCCTTTTAGCTCAGGAACACGGTTTTTATCCATCTCAGGAACGTCTTTTAAGCGATATTCAATGCCAAGTTTCTCATATTTGACTTTACCCATAGTGTGGTATGGAAGCACGTCTAAAGCCTTCAAATTGCTCAGACCACCAATAAAGTAACCAAGTTTCTTTAAATAAACAGGGTCATCTGTAATGCCAGGAACTACTACATGACGAATCCACAAATCAACGTGCATTTTGTCGAGGTACTCAGCAAATGCCAAAATACCGTCATTGGGCTGTTTTACAAGCTCCATATGCTTTTCCGGGTCAATATGCTTGATATCCAACATAACTAAATCTGTGACTGCACAGAGCTTATCCATTTTAGCAAGCCATTCCGGATTACCATTTGGTTTGTAAGCAATGCCTGAGGTATCTAAGCATGTGTGGATGCCTTTTTCGTGGGCAAGAGTAAATAACTCTAAGAGGAAATCAATTTGCATTAATGGTTCACCACCTGTTACAGTGATACCCCCATCTTTATAAAATGGTTTATTTCTTTCGTAATTCTCAATAATTTCAGAAGGCTCCATTTCTGTGCCTGCGTTCATTTCCCAGGTGTCCGGGTTGTGGCAATATGCACAGCGCATAGGACAGCCTTGTACAAAAACAACATAACGAATTCCAGGTCCGTCTACCGTACCAAAGGATTCTAATGAATGTATTCTTCCTTTCATTTTATATCACCTTTCCAGTATAATTTGCATATTTATATTATACCCCATTTGCCTAAATGTGTAGTGGTAAAATATGAAAAATGTTGTAAAAATAAGTTATTTCACTGGAAAACAGGGAGTTTAACAGTGAAGAGAAATTTTTGATATAAAAGAAGCCCTTGGCAAATGCCAAGGGCTCTAATTCTGTTAGGACAACAGATTACATACCTTCATGGAATGTACGAGAAATAACGTCTGCCTGCTGTTCTGGAGTTAACTTGATGAAGTTAACAGCGTATCCAGATACACGGATTGTTAACTGAGGATAGTTCTCTGGATGCTTCTGAGCATCTAAAAGAGTCTCTCTGTTTAATACGTTAACGTTAAGATGATAACCACCTTTTGCAACGTATCCGTCTAATAAACCTACTAAATTATCAACCTGAGCTGCATTAGCTGCCATGATTTTTACCTCCTATTAAATTCGAAAAACTTATTCATAATCTTCTAACCCCTGATGCAGTGTAGGAACACTGCATGCAAGAGGAGTTCTGGAACAATCAGTGCAACCAAGGGTCTGCACTTCTTTTGTAGCAATAGAATCGTCTACATCTACGTTCACATGTCCAACCGGCTTAGCGCTGGAAAAACCTGCGTCAAGTTGTGCAACTAAGTCATCAATCATTGATTTCTCGTCCATAAGCAACACCTTTCCTTCCTGGATTTTAAATCTTATTTGTTTAAATCAAGCTCGATATCACCAGCAAATACCTTTGCATCCTTACCAAGAGCGTTAGGAATGATAGTAAATGTATTAGAGATACCATCCTGTGCATCCTTGAATGGGATCTTAGCTACTGAAGATAAGGAAGCTACTGCACCATGAGTATCGCGTCCGTGCATTGGGTTAGCACCTGGAGCGAATGGCTGTCCCTTCTTACGTCCGTCAGGTGTGTTACCTGTTGCCTTACCATATGTTACGTTTGAAGTAATAGTAAGGATAGAAGTTGTAGGGATACCATTTCTATAAGTATGATGTCTTCTGATAGCTGTCATAAATTTGTGTACGATTTCCTGAGCAATTAAGTCTACACGGTCATCGTCATTACCGTATTTAGGGAAATCACCTGTTGTCTCGAAGTCAACGATGATACCATCCTCATCACGGATAGCCTTAACCTGAGCGTACTTAATAGCTGATAATGAGTCAGCAACGATTGAAAGACCAGCAACACCTGTTGCAAAGTATCTCTTAACGTCTCTGTCATGAAGAGCCATCTGTGCTCTCTCGTAGCAGTATTTGTCATGCATATAGTGAATGATATTTAATGTATTTACATATACATCTGCCTGCCATTCCATCATGTCGATGAACTTGCTCATAACATCATCATAATCAAGGATGTCGCCTTCTACTGGACGATACTTAGGACCAACCTGTTTCTTAGAAACTTCATCGATACCACCGTTTAATGCGTAAAGTAAGCACTTAGCCAAGTTAGCACGAGCTCCGAAGAACTGCATTTCCTTACCAACTACCATTGAAGATACGCAACAAGCGATAGCGTAATCATCACCGTGAACTGGTCTCATCATATCATCGTTCTCATACTGGATAGAAGAAGTAGAGATAGACATCTTAGCACAGTATCTCTTCCAGTTCTCTGGAAGTCTTGTAGACCAAAGTACTGTTAAGTTTGGCTCTGGTGAAGGACCAAGGTTTGTTAAAGTATGTAAGTAACGGAATGACATCTTTGTTACCATTGGACGTCCGTCGCAACCAACACCACCAAGTGATTCTGTTACCCATACTGGGTCACCAGCGAAAATCTGGTTGTATTCTGGTGTACGAGCGAACTTAACGCAACGTAATTTCATGATGAAGTGATCAACGAACTCCTGAATCTCCTCCTCAGTGAATGTACCGTTAGCTAAGTCTCTCTGAGCGTAGCAATCAAGGAATGTAGAAGTACGTCCTAATGACATAGCAGCACCGTTCTGCTCCTTAACTGCACAAAGATATCCGAAGTATGTCCACTGGATAGCTTCCTTAACATTCTGAGCTGGCTTAGAAATATCAAAGCCGTAAGAAGCTGCCATTTCCTTCATCATCTTTAAAGCTGTCATCTGCTCTGAAAGCTCTTCACGAAGACGGATAACGTCATCTGTCATAACACGTCCAGTAGAATCCTTCTGAGCCTGCTTATCCTGAATTAAGTAATCAATACCGTATAAAGCAACACGTCTGTAGTCGCCGATGATACGTCCACGTCCATAAGCATCTGGAAGACCGGTAATGATATGAGCTGTACGACAAGCTCTCATTTCCTGATTGTAAGCATCGAAACATCCAGCGTTGTGTGTTTTTCTATGTGTAGAGAAGAACTCGCTGATTTCTGGGTCTACTTCGTATCCGTTATCAGCACAAGCTTTTTCTGCCATTCTGATACCACCGTATGGCTGTAAAGAACGCTTGAAAGGCTTATCTGTCTGGAATCCGACAATTGTTTCTTTGCTCTTGTCAAGGTATCCTGGACCATGAGAAGTAATTGTAGAAACTACCTTTGTGTCCATCTCAAGAACACCGCCGGCTTCTCTTTCCTTCTTCTGAAGGTCAAGAACCATGTTCCATAAATCCTTTGTGTTCTGTGTAGGTCCTGCTAAGAAAGACTCATCTCCATCATATGGAGTATAGTTCTTCTGAATGAAGTCACGTACGTTTACTTCGCTTTCCCATTTGCCACCTACAAAATCTTTCCATTCTGGTTTCATTTTGCAAAAGCCTCCTAAAAATTTAAAAATAAATATGCGAGGAATACAATAATGTATTCTGACGCTAGTTACTAAAGTTAGAATGTTTTAATTTCTGTTAGCAAAATTTTTATCTCTAACATTCTGCAAGTGTATTATAAGCTTTTTAGTGTATACACGTCAACACCATTGTTTGTACTTTTTCATGTACAGATTTGCATTATTTATGAAAAAATTGTAAATAATAACGGAGGACTTGATAAAGTAGTAACAAAGTATTATAGTAATAAGGTATATCTGAAATTTTCAGGCACAAAATAGTAGGAAGAATTAGCACGACAGTTAATTTTTATACGGCGTATTTACGCTATATGATAGCAAAGGAGGATATGAAAATGGCTATAACAAAAGATATGACTATCGGAGAAATCTTAAGAAGTAATCCAGAGGTAGCACCTATTCTTATGGAAGCAGGTATGCACTGCCTTGGATGTCCGGCTTCTCAAGGAGAGTCTTTAGAAGAAGCAGCTATGGTTCATGGTATGGATATTGATGCATTAATGGAAAAAATCAATGCATAACTGTAAAAAGCATAAAAAGAGCCTGCACTTATGTGCAGGCTCTTATTTTTATACCAAAGCTAAGGATTGAATTGCCTTATCCTTGATGACTGCTTCGTAATGCTCCTCTAAATAAGCTTCACTTGCAGAAACGAATTTTTCGGGATTTCCATACTCAGAAATCATATTGCATACACGGTTGAATTCTTCCGGTGTATGATTTGTCTGGGAAATCACCAAGATATAGGAATGATTGCTGTCATTTTTGTATAATGAATTTTTACCTTCGTAAATCTTAGTCAGTACATGCGAAAGTCGGATAACCTGGTTTAAAGACTCAAATGCATAAATTCTCACTAAATCTATAGATTCTTTTACTGCCTGTCTGTCAGAAGCAGCCTTTGGGGGTTCTGCGACAACGGAAGCAGGTTCTTTAGTGGCATTATCAGCAGAAGCTTTTGCCTCATGGATTTTCTTGAACAAATCAAGGACATCATCGGCACCACCAGCCAAATCTTCCATCATGTTGCCAAGAATACCTTTATCTTCTTCATCTTCTCCTTCGCGTACGGAAGGTGCAAATTTGGAAAATCTGGTATCCAGTTCTTCAGGGTCTTCTACTTTTGTAATCACAAGTACGATACACTCAGAGTTGAGTGGAATCGCTTCTATCATTAACGGTATGTCATCAGCATCAAACCCAAACTCAAAGGATGCCTGCTGCATCATGTCTCGGAAGAGGCTTTTGGCCTTTTCTGTGCCGTATGCGAGTTCACTGATTTTTAACTCTCGGTCTGCTAAATCACTTTTTGTTAAGGTACAACGAATCTGATGGTCATTTACTTTTTCAATTTTCATAATATCACATCCTCACTATTTGATATGACAGTTATATCGGCTTTCTTTTCCTAAACCTTAAATTCTTGCGAATATATTATACTCTGAAAAGATTTTAGTCAATAGAACTGTTCTATATTTTGCAAAAAATTAATAATTTTAGTATGAATTTTTACATTTCAATATTTTTTTCGCATTTTGGGTTGCATAATATTTTTGTTTATGCTAATACTTTGTGAGTAAGGTGTTCCAAGAACAAATCCGTACAAAGAGGAGGGTTCGAGGAATAGTAACTTAAGATAATAATCAAATCTGAAAATGAATTTTTTCAAATCTACACTTTAGCATTTGTATGCTAAGGTAGTCTTATTAGCTTATGTGCTTTTCAAATAGATTATTTTTCCAAACTTTTCAAGTTTATATATCCATTATACATTATTTTTAAAATAATTGGTACATGTTCTAACATCTTATTTAAAAAATTTATATATCACAAAAATTCTTTTGGTCATGAATGGCATGATAAAGCCGGACAAAAGAGAACATCAGAAAGAAAAACATTTTATCCTGTTTATGTTTCTTTTTTGACTTGGTAAAATTTCTCAAATAATTTTTTTAGATAGAAGCCCCTTTATCTTATTTTATGCATAAGTATGGGAATAGAAACTAAGCAAATGAAGAAAAGAAAAGGAAACAGAGAGAAAAATGAAAATTCACAACAATTTGGTAATGACGATATATCAATAGTTTGCTATAATGAGAACGATTGGGAGGTAACCGAATGAAAAAGAAAATAATTCCGGTTCTTCTGGCAATCGTTCTTATTTTTTTGATATTGGCGATTGCTTTTGGAGGAAAAGTGTTAGACAGATTTACATACTCGAAGGAAAGAGCAGACCTTGAGTCTTACTTTCATTTGGAGACAGAGAATGAGATTGCGATAGTGTTACAGGATGCACGTATAGAGGAAAAAGCGAAACTGATTGATGGTGTCTGCTATTTTGATTTGGAAACTATTGAGAAATATTTTACGGATCGTTTCTATATTAATAAGGAAGAACAAATTGTTTTATACACAACTGACACTGATGTCATAAAAGTAAATATTGGTGATGACAGTAATGTGATTTATGTTTCGGATGTAGGAAATTCTATCGATTATAAAGCTGCTGTTTACGAGGGAGATACCCTATATATTGCAGCAGATTATGTAAAAAGGTATGCAAATTTCAGCTATGAGCTTTTTACAGAGCCATTGCATATGCAGGTCTATACAGATTGGGGCATTATTACACAGGCAGAGATTTCCAAGAATACCAGTATTCGCTACCAGGGCGGGATTAAGAGTGACATTTTAAAGGATGTTCATGCCGGAGATAAGGTAACTGTCATAGAAGAAATGGATACCTGGACGAAGGTGAAGTCAGAGGATGCTTTTATTGGTTATGTCGAAAATAAGTATCTGACCAATACAATGGCAGTACAGCAGACTCCGGTAACAGATGCCATGGAGCTTTCCTTTGCATCGGTTCATAAGGATTTTACTATTAATATGGCTTTCCAGCAGGTGTTTACAGAAGTGGGAGCAAATGAGCTAAAAAAAGCTCTAAGTGGTACTAAGGCGGTAAATGTTATTGCACCGACGTGGTTTAGACTGACGGATAGTAATGGAGGTATGTCAAGCATAGCAAATGCTTCCTATGTAGAAGCAGCACATGCAGCAGGTGTAGAAGTTTGGGCAGTAATTACGGATGTAGACTCCAAGAGCTTATATAATGTAGATATTGATTTTGTGACATTGCTGTCATCTTCTGCAAATCGTAAACTTCTTATTAATCAATTAATGTCGCAGGTAGATAGTTTTGGCCTGGATGGTATTAATATTGATTTCGAGAAGATAAAGAGTGATTCCGGTACTCATTTTGTACAGTTTTTAAGAGAACTTTCTATTGAGACAAGGAAACGCGGGGTGGCTCTTTCTGTAGATAATTATGTACCGACAGAGTATACTGCACACTATAATCGTAAGGAGCAGGGACTTGTAGTAGATTATGTAGTTATTATGGGCTATGATGAGTATTATACAGGCTGTGGTGAGGCAGGACCAAACGCTTCTATTAATTACGTAGAAAATGGTATTGTGAAGACAAAGGAAAGTGTTCCGGCTGAAAAAATTATTAATGCAGTACCTTTTTATACAAGAGTATGGAGTTCAGGCAGCAATGGTGTAGTGTCTGAAACATTGACCATGGTAAACCAGGA
>CAMBAN010000050.1 GCA_945864145.1 uncultured Lachnospiraceae bacterium
TGTAGTACTGATAGATTTTGGCTCAGCCTGTTATAGAGGAAAAGAGAGTGTACCATTACAGTTTGTAAGCAGAGGCTATTCGGCACCGGAGCTTTATGATGGACGGCTATCCGATTATCAGACCGATATTTACAGCATCGGTGTATTGCTGTATTACCTGCTTACTGATTATCAATTACCGGCACCGGATGAAATGGAAGGGGAAGAAGTACCTGATATTTCAGAATTTCATCCTATTCCACCTAAGCTTGAAGCAGCAATTATGGAAGCGATAGAAAGAGACCCCGCCAAAAGAATGCAAAGCCTGAAGAAGCTGGAGCATGTTTTGATGGCATAATATTATATTTATTTAATGAAAGGAAGGAATAAAATAACCCATGGAAGTAATTACACAAACAAATCGAACAATCCTCTTTGAGGAAATCAATCCTGAAAAGCTCAACTTGCTTACATTAGTAGGTGATACCAGGGATCTTGAAAGCCTTAATGATGATAAGATGAAAGAAATACATGATAAGCTTTTGGTAAGAAGCTTTGATGAGTTTCTTGATAAGTTTGAACCGGTAGTGTATTCGTTCTTTAATGCAAATACACAGAGCGTTCTCTACACATTAGAGAAACCGGAAAATATTCCGGAGGAATATGTATCTGAAATTCCGTTGAACAGACAGAATGATTTCCTGAATATGTTATTTACACTGATTGATACGAGAAAAGCACAGGGGCTTATTAATGTGGACTTTAAATTTGAAAATGTGCTGGATATGATTTCTCCTAAAAAGGTCATGAATGATATCAAGCAGGTAAGAAAGGAAATCCATTACCTGTATGATAAGTATGAAGAGTTGGATGATGAAGACCCTAAGAAGCTGGATATTGGAGATAAGCTCAATTACAAGTTTGAAGAAGCAAGTAAAAATTATAATAACGTCATGGCTATGCTTCCGCTGGCAATTGAAGATATCAAGACCAGACTTCTTTTCTCGCAGTCTGCATCTACACAGCAGAATGAAACATTGAAGCTTGGTGTACTCAGTATGGGAGATAATGGTGAGTTGAAAGTATTAGAGGCACCAAAGAAGGAAAAGAATGAGCTTGTTGTTATGAAAAATGATAATACAGCAGGACTGATTGAAGCATTTCAGGAGGATTATGATGAAGTAAATGAAGAACCTTCCGAATATGTAAAAAATCTTGTTGTAAGAACCTTCTGTCCTTTGACAGCAGTAACAAATGACCAGATTGATACAGAGCTGGAAGTTGCCAATTACAATACCTATCTTGAATTCTATAAAAAGGCAAAGGATGATTTTGTAAAGACAGTTAAGCCATTGGTAGAAAAACTGTTAGGTGTGCGTATGTTCTTTGAACAGTATGGTGCAAAAAATAAAGGCATGAGACCTTCCCTTCTGGTAACCAACGTCAAGCTTGATATGACAGTAAGCAGCCTTAATATTGGAAGATTAAGAACTTATTTAAATACAGTAAATACAAAAAATAATTATGATAATACAGTATGGCTTGGTATTGTTCCTGACGTTGAATTAGAACCAAGTACAGTAAGAAGTGCAACAAGACAGCGCTTTAAAGGTAATGTACAGAAGCAGAAGGCGGCAGGCAATACCATGGAGTCTCTTGCCACCTTGTTGGATACGATTAAAGAATACAGAATTCAGATGTTTTATAACTTCCAGACAGGGGAAGATACTACCTTTAATTATGTGGCAACCAGTGGAATTGAACGTTTTGTAGACAAGTCAGAACCATTGATGAAAAAAGATTACAGTGAATTTGTATCCTGCTGTCTGCCTAACTTCACAGTAATTCCAAAGGATAAATCCGGTGTTGTACTGGATAATAAGATGACTGTCACAGAAGAAGGTGGAGCTGCATTATCCAAGGAAAGAGAAGACATTATGAAGCTGTGGATTGAAGGCGTTTATGTTGGAGCAGCTTATGTTGCAGCCGGTTTGGTAGCAGCTTATCAGTGTCCTGAATACCTCAGAGAGTTCTATACAAATTCGACTCCGAAGTATCCGGGAGTACGTTACGATATAGAAGCAGGGGACCATTCACTCAGAACAGTCACAACTATGGCAAAAGAAATTACAGGTTATACTAACAGCATTAAAAATGCAATTAATTCTAAAGGATTTGGATTTATGTTCGCATCTGAGAACAGCCAGCTTGAAGGCAAGGAAGTAAAGAACATCACAGTATATAAGGCAAGAACACTTGCAATGGCAGATGATGCATTTGATTCCCTTTACAAAACGATGGTAAGCACATATGTTGAGAGAATCTTAAGATACATGACAAATGATTTTAAGCAGGATAGCGTTGTTAAATTCTTTGGTAATAATCCAAAGAGCCAAAAATCTTTGTGGAGTGCAGATAAGAACTTCATTAATGGAATTATGCAAAGCGGTGATGAAATCGACAGCGTAATCGATGAGACTACGAATCAGTGCGAGATTAACATCGGCTTTAATGGAAACATTAAGAATCTGACTGTATCTGTTACAAAGGCAACATCCGGTAGTGCATCCTGAGTTATGCAGGAAAACAAGTGCATATAAAACTCAATAAATGATAAGGAGGAGAATATGGGTTTTAAAGTTACTATTGAAGCAAAAGAGAGTATCAATTTAGGGCTTGAGACAGTGTCATCTGTAAAATTTTTGACACAGACTCCAAATGACAGCAATGCTCGTTCTACAGATTTGGGAATGGGCGTGGAAATCGTAGGTAAGATCAGAGCAAACGTTGCAGGTGTTGCAGACGAAACAGTAAAAATCGCACAGTGGGCATTAGTTCCGGCAGAAGATGCAAAATGCTATGGTCAGGTTACTGTAGATGTTTTATCCGGTAATAAGGAAGTAAGACAGATTATCATGGATACCGTTTACGTAGTAGGTTATAAAGAAACCTTTGCTGATGAAACAGGTGTTGGAACATTTGTACTTACCTTAAAGCAGAAGAAGGATAAGAACAATACTGTTCAGTATCAGGGTGGATTTTCCTATTAATCAATAACAGGAAAAGTACTTGGAATGACATAATAGCAGGAGGAAGAAACAGTGGGATTTATTTTAAATGTTGAAGGAACTACTTTAGGTGTAGAAACAATCAAAACAGTTGATTTTACTGTAAGTACACCTAATGACACAAATGCTAAGACAACAGATGTAGCTGTAACAGCAACAATTACAGGTAAGATTTTAACAATGCTTGATGATGGTACAGAAGGAACTGTAGACCTTGCAAAGTGGGCAATGATTACATCTGACAAGGCAGAGTGCTACAAGAACGTAACAATTCAGGCTATTGCAGCCGGTCAGGTTGTACGTGAGTATACAATGCCTACAGCCTTTGTAGTTGATTATAATGAAAATTATGATGATGTAGAAGGTGTAGGTACTTTCACACTGGTTGTAAGACAGAAGAAAGATAAAATCGGCACAATCACAGTAAACGGTGGCTATGAAGCTTAAGTAACAGACTGAAAATTCTTACATTGGACCTGAGCATCCGATATGGATGCAAGGGTCCTGTATCAGTACAGGAAGAAGAACAATAACATTTAGGAAATGGTCGAGGTAGAACATGAAATCATCATTTATAAAGGAATATATTTTGGGAATCATACAGGCAATCATATGGGTTGCAATAGGTGCTTTGAGTATGCTGCTTATACAACAGAATAAGGAACTGTATATGCTGATACTTATTATTGTTGCAGATATTGTACTGATAGCAATAGGAGAAATTGGGTTAACCTTTATGAAGAACAAAATAAAGCCCGATCAGTATGAAGTAAACAGAAATTCTCAGACGTTGCAACAGGGAAGCAGAGAGCAGGCAGCAGTCAAACCGATAAGTCCTCTTGATCAGATGCCAATTAGTGCACAGAAAAAAGGCGTGCCGGTGATGGCCAGAATCAGTTATGTGGCACTGATAGGAGAACAGGGAAATGAATTATTAAAATGGTCATTAGAGGGTAAAACTGCCATTGTAATAGGAAAAGGAACAGAAACAGAACCGGTAGATATAGATTTGTCAGGTTCAGCAATGGCACAGATGATATCAAAACAGCATGCAGTTCTGAACTATACAGATAATGGATGGTATGTGGATGATATTGATTCTAAGAACGGAACCAGAGTAAAGAAAAAAAATCAAAGCGCACTTCTTGATGTTAAGCTTGTAGGAGCTGTAGAAGTGGAAGCCGGAGATATTATATATATAGCAAATGCAATGCTGCAGGTAAGATAAAAGGAGAGAAAAAACATGGCATTAAATCGTTGTAAGAATGGTCATATGTATAGTGCAAGAAAGTATGGAGATGTGTGCCCATATTGTAATACAAATCTGGAAACTACCAATATGGTAAATAATCGCAGACTTATGGTAGATGATCCTGATAAAACGATGTCTATCAACGGAACAACAGAAAGTGTAGACCCTGTAACAGGCTGGATTGTCTGCATTGAAGGACCTCAGTATGGTAAAGATTATAAAATTCATGCAGGAAAAAATTTCATTGGAAGAGCAGACAATATGCATATCCAGATTCTGGGTGATAATACCATATCACGTATCAACCATGCTGCCATTATTTATGACAGCAAAAACAGATCTACCTATCTGCTTCCGGGCGATTCGTCGGGACTGGCTTATCTCAATGGGGAGGCAGTTTATACACCGGTAGCTTTGAGTGCGTTCTCTGTTATCGAGATAGGACAGAGTAAATTTATCTTTATTCCGTTATGTGGAGAACATTTTGAATGGAAGAATGATGAAAATCCGGATTCCAAAGTAGAATAGAGCAGGAGTAGACAAGAGGAATGATAAATCTATTAACTGATATCAGATTTATAATTGCAGTGATTCTGTGTATAGGTGTAATTGCGGCAGTATTTGGTATATGTATGTATCTAAGCTATCGTAGAGAAAACGAAGCCAGCAGGATAGGAGGTGGGCTTTCTGTTGAGATTGGTAATGCTCAGATTATAGGAACAAGAGAAAAACAGGATGATTCTTTTGCTACAAGTATAATGCCATATGGAATTATGGCCATTGTAGCAGATGGAATTGGAGGTTATATAAATGGTAATCTCGCCAGTAAGATTGCCGTTGAGACATATCTGGATGAATTTGAACGAAAAGTGGCAACTGATAATATCAGCTATTACTTTCAGACTTCCGCAGTGCTTGCCAATGGCAGAATTCGTGATGAATTTGGCGAGGCAAAAGGTGGAACCACCGCAGTGGCAGTTGTATTAACAGACGGTAAGATGTATTGGACTTCTGTAGGTGACAGTAATATAGCAGTTATCAGAAATAAAAGACTGATTGAAATTAACCGTAAAGAGAATGTAAAGAACTGGTTGGAAGATCAGTATCTGGCAGGTGCCATTAATAAAGAAGCAGCCATGGGTGGTCCCATGGACAAACGACTGGTCAATTATCTGGGATATGATGGATTCAAGAAGGCCAGTGAGTCAGACAGACCAATCCTGCTGAAAAAGAAGGACCAGATATTGATTTATTCCGATGGTGTAGAGGTCATTGGGCAAATTGAACTGGAGAACATCATGAATGGAAAAGGAACTCCACAAAAGAAAGCAGATTTGATTATGGAAGCTATTCAAAATAAAAAAGTCAACAGCAAGGACAACTCTACAATCATCATTCTGGAAGTAAAGTAGGAGAGATAAAGAAAGATGCGTAAGGAAAATTCTGAATTTAAGACCAAGTTTATATCTGAACCGGGAAGCTATCTGCACAATGCGGATTATTTTGCCTTCGTTGAATTGAAAGATTATGCGTGCTACTGCATCGCAGATGGAATTGATACAGATGAGAAAAGAGAAAGTGCCAAGGTAGCAGTCACAGCAGTAATTACTGCTTTTTCCGAAGACCCCGGCATGAGTAAGAGTAAGCTGAAGCAATATCTGGTTACAGCACACCATGCACTGCATGAAGAAGCAAGAGAAATGCGTCTGGAAGCCAGCATGGTCATTGTAGTCAGTGACTATAGAAGTGTAAGGTGGGCGCATGCAGGTAATACCAGGCTGGTGCTCATGCGTAATGGACGGATTAAATATCGCACCAAAGATACATCTCTTAGTCAAAATCTGGCTGATAAATCAGAAATTTCACTCGACCAGTTAGAAACCCATGAGGAACGTCATAATCTGTACTGCTATTTGGGACAATCAGGACACTTTAATCCTGTTGTATCTGCAAAAAGAAAAATGACCGATGGAGATATCATCTTCCTGTACACAAGAGGCATTTGGGAAAGTGTGGGAGATGCAGAACTTCTGGATGCAGCTGATGGCGTATCTGAACCGGAACAGGTATGTACCAATCTGGAAGATGTGGTATTGAGCCAACAGCAGGGAGTGCTGGAAAATTATACGATTGCTTCCATTTTTGTAAACAAGGTGTATCGTAATCCCAGGGCAAGCAGGAATAAGAAGGTATGCAAAATAGTATTTTCTGCTGTAGCAGCAGTAGCAATGATTATGATTACCATATGCTTTGCAAGATATCGGACGAACCAGAAAAATATCCGCCAAATGCTAAAATATGAAGAACGTGGAATTGCCTGTCTGAATGAAGTGAATTATTCCGGAGCTGATGGACAATTCGAGGCAGCCATTGCTTTGGCGGACAAGATTAATGCCAAAGAAAATTCAGAACCTTATCGACATGCAAAAAAAGTAGAAATGTACAATGCAATATCCGGTTATCTTACAGAAGCAATGGAAGCATTGACAGAAGGAGAATATAAGAAAGCATCCAACAAAATGGAAGCCGCGATCAGTAATGCCAATACTCTGAAGCAGGACTATGACGAGGATGTGTCCTTTCTAACGGCAATGAGTGCATATCAGGATTACGCAGACAACATGAAAACAGGTATCGATGAGCTGGAAGCAATGAATTATGATGATGCAGTAGAGTCTTTTGTTGCAGCATCCAAAGCCGTAGACGGTATCGATGATACGACTAACCGTAACATTGCAGATGATAATCTCAATACTGCCAATGGAAAGAAAGCTATGAAGGATGGCAAGAACTATGAGGCAAAGGGCGATGAGTCCTTGAACCAGAATATGTATGCTCAGACATTGACAGACTATAACACAGCCATGGAAATGTATAACCTTGCAAAAACCAGCTACAACATTCCGGAAGCAGATGCAGCAATCTCTGCACTGACAGTCAAAATCAGTAACGTGAATGAGAAGCTAAGCAATCAGACCAATCAGGAAGCAGAAGCAGAGGCAGTTAATTACGAGCAGGCAGCGGCACAGGCTGCTCATAAGGGCAATACACAGCAGGCTAAGGAAGCCTACAACAGTGCCAGAGAGGTCTATGTCAAAACAGGTAATTCCGTAAAAGTCAATGCCATAGATGCCAAGCTCGAGGAACTGCTCTATGGAGATGATGAGCAGAAAGCAATGCAGGCTATTCTGGATGCCATGACCTATATGAGCTATGGAAACAGTGCAGATGCTATTACAGAGCTTAACACAGCCAAATCTATTTACAGTAATCTTGGTAAGACAGATGTTGTTACCTCAATTACTAACACAATAGCCTCCATCAAGCAGGCACAAACCACACCATAAGATATACACAGAAGGGAGAAGGAGTATGACAGGAAAACATTCCTATTCCTTATATCTGGATAATGCTCCGGTGAAGCAGTATTCCAATACATATAAGAGAAAAGACCTCGAAGAGATGACAACCTATCAGCTCAGGGATATCTGTACCAAAGAAATGATTATAAAGGGTATTACAGATCCACTGAACCGATACGAACTGATAGAAACCATATTGCGATACAGAGGAGAGAAGGATGCTCTCCTTATAAGGCGTGTAGCAGAAGGGGGAATGGAGAGACTTTCCAATCTCCTTTTCCGCAAAAAAGGAACCTGTCTCAAGGATGAGGGGACGATTCATAATCCTGCCAGATTAATCCTTTATAACAATCTGGACCTTACGCTCTACGATAAATATCAGGTAGGAATCGACAGGAGTAAGAAGGATGATATATCCAAAGTAGTCATTAATCACCTGGTAGAATCGAATGTATTACTGGTCAGTGAGGATGGTGCTATCTGTTCTATCCTGAATCTGGTCAGTGATGGCATGGAACCCGAAAGATTTTATCTGGAGAGAGATGGAAGCCAGCCTATTCTTCCAAGTGACCACAAATTTTATTATCTGATGTTCTTTGAAAAAAAGGAGTCAGATATTCTATACCAGTATTATTATGACATTGAACAAAAACAGAATGTAATTATCAACTATTACAGAATTCCGCTTGCTGATTTGGAAATACGTGATGTAGAAGAGACAGAAGCCATATTATCCATTGATTTTGGTACATCCAATACCACAGCAGGAGCTTATCTGGACTATGGCTATATTCGCAGACATGATAATAATGATTTGCTAAATGAAGGAATCAAATTGGATGCAGTCAATATAGTACAGTTTCTTGATAGTTCAAAAGAGGGAAAGAAATGGGTACCCATGTTGCCGACTTTGGTATGTGTCGCAGATTGCAGTAAGGCAGAGCAGATAGAATACCATTTTGGATATAAAGCACAGAAGGATACCCGTATCAAGTACTATGACGAGGCCTTCAGCATGTTCTATGAGATGAAGCGTTGGGTCAACAGCTATGAGCAGATGCAGGAAATCATAGATAAAAAGGGAAATACCCTTATGGTCACGAGAGGTTCAATCATCAGGGAATATCTTTTGTACGTAATTAAGTGCGCCCAACAGCAGTTTAAATGCCGTTTCCATCGTTTACATCTTACAAGTCCCGTCAAACTGAAACAGCAGTATAACAAGATGTTCAAAGAACTTCTGTATGATTATGATATTGACACAAAACATATGCTTGATGAAGGAACGGCAGTCATCTATAACTCTATTCAAAATATGATAGAGAAAAAACGCTTTTATCCGGGAGAACAGATAGAGGCACTTATCATTGACTGTGGTGGCGGTACGACAGACCTTGCCTCCAGCAGATTTATTATTGACAATGATAATGTATCTTATAAGGTCAATATAGAAACGACTTATGAGAATGGTGATACAAATTTTGGAGGCAACAACATTACCTATCGTATTATGCAATACATTAAGATTATGTTTGCTGCCCATTATACTCATCAGGAATTATTGCGTATTGATGATATTATTCCGGTAGCAAGTGAAGATATCTTTCGTTATGTAGATGAGTTTGGCAAAGAGGAAGTATATCGCAGACTGGAAGAAGCTTATGAGGCAGCAGAGCAGATTATTCCTACCAAATTTAAAAAATATGAGAACAGCACCAGAGACGAATATTTCATGGTAAAGAATAATTTCTATTTCCTGTTTGACATAGCAGACAGAATGAAGAAAGAATTTTACATGAACGAAGGTGTGGTTCGTAACAGCTTCAGCAGCAGTGATAAGGAAGAACAGGGAGATTTGAAAGTAACGCAGATTGAACGCTGGAATCTGGTGGTACGAACTCCAAATGGACATCTGGAATATGAACACAGCTTCCCGGATGTAGTCTTTAATATTAAAGAAATAGAATTGCTGTTAAAAGCAGATATATATGAAATCGTAAATAAATTTTTAAATGATTTCTATAAGAAAAGACAGTTGGAACAGTATTCCATGATTAAACTAACAGGTCAGTCCTGCAAAATTGATATTTTCAGAGAGGCACTGAAGGAATTTGTACCTGGTAAAAGCATCGAATTTAAACAGCAAAGAAAAGATAATAAGAATCTGATGGATCTTAAGCTTACCTGTGTGCAGGGAGCAATACAGTATGTGAATGCACGTAAAATGGGTTATACAGATGTTACGTTGCAATACAGTATTCCTGCAATACCATATTCAATCAGTGGCTATACACATGAGAATGAGGAAAAGATGCTCATATACAGTCTGGACAGAACCCAGACCTTTGGATATCTTTCAAGACACAGTGGAATCAGACAATTGGAATTATTCCTGAAAGATGGAAGCGGTAATCTGAAATATCGCTACACCTATACCTCTCATGAAGAGGATTTTCACAATACTACTTATGAAGATATTCTGGCAAAATATGAAAGCTATGCTTCCCTTTTTGTACAGGATGATTTTGATGTCATCAGAGAGAATGAAGTGAAATTTTTTGTATTTGCAGCACAGGACCAATGGGGATTTTGGATAGTACCTGTAAGACGAATGCAAAATATTCTTCAACTGGGGAAAGATGCATTTTATGCATTTGAAAATGACAGTTGGGAGATGGATTTCTTTGATGGGATGAAGTAAAAGTAAAGGATTAGGACATGCAGCAGACGAATAGAACCATTTTATTTGAAGAAGTGAATCCGGATGTAGGTGATTTATTGCAGTTGATTGGAGAACAGAATGGACAGCAAAGCCTTACTGATGATGATTTGTGGGAAATTAACAGAAGACTGGAAGTAAATTCCTTTGATGAATTCATAAAGAAATTTACACCCGGAGTCAATATGCTGCTGGATACCAATTACAGAACCGTGCAGTTTTCCAGAGGGCATCTGGGCAGTGAAGAGGAGCATATCTTCTTACACGAAGAAAACTCGCTCTTTTCCATGCTTCTATATATTATGCAGGCCAAAAAGAAAAAGAAATATCTTCTTACAGGCTTCATGGACCTTCTGGATAATATAATACCCAGAGAAGATACAAATACCTTTATAGATGCCAGAAATCAGATTATTCAGGAAGTACAACAGCAAGGCGGCAAGTTTACCGAAGCTGTAAAAAGAAAAGTAGAAAAACTGATGCTTCAGTATGATGATGGACTGTTTCTGCTTACCAGCTATATCAAAGATACCTGTCATATTCTTACACTGTCAGATAAAGACAGAGGAAAAGATAAAGGAATCCTGAACGATTATGGCAGGATGCAGATACGTGTTATCAGAAAAGCAGCCAGGTACAGGTATGCACAGGCAGATCAAATCGCACTGGATATTGATGATTTTGAAGACTCCATAATGCAATGTATGGAGGAAGTACAACGTCATAAACCTATCAAAAATAAGCAGCTGTTTCTGGACTGCTTTCTGCTTAATGTCTATTACAATAATAAAGAATATGAAATGATTCAAAGAGGCTATGAGGATTATTGTAATTTGTATACGGAAATTATACGGAAATTCTGGATAGAAGCAAAGCCAATTATGGAGACCATGCTGGGAATTAAGGAATTTTTTGAGCAATATCAGGAAACAGAGGGAATGAGACCATCTTTAGTCATAGGAAACTTCCGTATAGAAGAATTATTGCAGGAAAAGAACAGAAAGAAGCTGGATGTTTATCTTAACACAGTGAATTCCAAGAACTTTTATCAGCAGACATTGTGGTATGCCATTATCCCCAATATGATATCGGCCGGAAGAGAGAGTATGACCAATGTCAGAGAAAGGTTTCAATCCCAAAGAGAACGTTTTCATTACGATAGAAACAAAACAGAAGAAATAGTATTACTACTGGATATTCTTGGAAAATATAAAATACAGAGCTTCTTAAGTCTGGCACTGGTAGAAGAAAATACATTTTCCCAATTTCAAAAAAAAGGAATTGATGGAATCAATGAGTCTCTGACTGTACTGGAGCATGTGAATGCGCAGGATTATATCATTCCATGCTATCCCAATTTCATAGTGATTCCCCGGGAACAGGCATGTCTCACAATAGGCAGGGAAGTGGCATATAACGACCTTACGGAGACTTTGGAAGTAACAGGGAACAAAACACTCTGGTTAGATGAAATAGGAATAGGTGCATCATATATTGCCGCCGGTATCGTGGCAGCATGCCAATGCCCACAGTACCTTAAGAAGTACTATCGCAAGGGAATTGATGAAACACAGCCTGGAGTAGGCTATCGGCTGACAGCTCAGAATCATAATCAGATGATTTATTCGACAATGCTGAGTGAGACAATAGAATACTCACAGGAAATTCTGGAAGAAGCGTTGCAAAAAAGCAGAGGATTTCTGTTTGGACAGCATCAGGGAAAAATGACAGTCCTGACGGACAGAGTATTTTCCTATAATAGAAACGATAGATTATTATGCGCAATGGTACAGACAAGTACCTATATGGAGCGGGTGATACAATTTGAGACACAGGACTTTAAGAAAAATCTGATTACACAATTCTTTCAACACAGACCGGGAAGTACAATATCCATGTGGAATGCGGATGATAAGAATACAATAAATGCGATTCTTAAAGATGGTGAGAGCATTACTTACGAATTAGATGAAAAACAGGAAAATTGTACCTTCTTCATAGAGTTCAATGATAATGATAATAGTGTAGTCAGACAGGATAAAGTAGCAATCTTGTAGAAAAGGAAGATTTCGTGGAAGAGAATTTTTTAAAACCGGATTTTCAATTTGAAAAATATATAGCAGACAGACTTATGGAAATCAGTGATGAGGGAGAGAGACGTGCTTTAAAAGAAGTAATGCGTGAAACCCTGATTCCCTTTTATGAGCAGACCTCTGCATATATGGCTGAAATAGAGAACAGACTGGAACAGACTGCGCAAAACCAGCAGGGGCGTTATGAAGTCATAACAGGAATAGCACGCAAAGACAGTATCGACCTGACAGAGGAAGCAATGGTTCCCATGCAATATGGGGATTTGTCAGATACGCAGGTTGATATTGAGGAAATGAAAGAACAACTGGCACAGGGAACTCCCTATGCAGTGCTGAAAGTATTTTTCCAAATGAGCTATGCACAGATACAGCAGATAGAGCGTGAGAAGAGAACCTTCAAAGGAATCATATACACACAGGATGGAGAATATCCGGCGTTCTTTATTATAGAAAGAAATCAGTCATATCTACAGAAAGTACAGAAATTATATGAAGCATTTCAACAGAACGCTGTAAGCTGGAATACAGTATGTGCACCATATTTATACAAGTTTTTTGATGTGAAAATTGTAAGGACACAGTGGCCGGCAGATGAAATGATACAGAAGATTACGGTAGATTTTGAAGAATATAAGCAATATGCTCATTTTGACCTGATTCCAACATGGAATATCAGAATGGTAGAAGAGAAAACAGGGGCTTATCCGGAGCTTACAATTGACCAGATACATTATGATCATTGTATTTATAAAGGACATTTTAAAGAAGGAAGAGATTATCTGGCAGCAAATTCCAATGTTAAGATATGGAATTTATATCGGCTTGATGGAGATATGCATATCATATGTGATGCAATGGATCCGATAAGATGGCAACTGGTAGAAATGGGATATGATGCCCAAAATAAAAATATATATGAATACCCTGTATTTGGAAACAGGAACCGGCAACAACAATGCAGCTGCGTTCATACCTATGCTGAAGTAAAAAGATATATTGCACAGCTTGGCTACGAAGATTATGTGGAATTACTTGATATCAAAGTGCAACAGGAATATGACAGGAGAAATTGTGAAACATATGGAATGGATGCTTTTATAGAGGATGAAATCAGAATCAGTACCGGGAGACCATATATGGTATTTCTTTTCCGGGCAAAGGACAGGCAGTGCTACCTGAATCAGGATGTCATGAGTTTCCTGATCAGTAAAGTACAATGGCAGCTGCCGGAATTTTATTGTGTAGGTGAATTACAGTAATCAGGAACAGAGAGGAGAATGGTGATGGAAGAATTATGGAATACTATCAGCAGGGATAAAGATAAAATACGATATCACCAGGCAGAAAGCTACAGTCCTTATAGTGAGTTCGCTTTGAATGGAATACAGCAGACACCGGACGGACTTACCCATATCACCATGAACAGCTTCTATCGTTATGATCGTATTATGCAGCCATTATTTGGTAATCAGAACATCTCGGAAAAACACAGAGAATGGCTCTTTGATATATACATGCATTATCTGACAGCACTTACCTACAAGAGTGGCGTGACTTATCAGGAATATGAAGTGAGAAAGAGATGGTTTGCCATAGAACGGGGTGAATATGGAGAACAGATGAAAAGTATATTTTCCGGATTATCTGCTTCACAGAAATATTATATTGCACATTCACTCAGACAGCAGCAAAAAAATGGTGCATCTGTCAGTATTTTTTCAGAGACTCTGGTAGCCATTATGCAGACGGGGATTGTCTATAAAAATGAACTGGACGAGAAAGAACTGTATCTGTATATGAATCGAAAGAATAACCGGGAAGAGGAGGAACAGATAGAAATGATAAAAAAACTGTTCCTTCCATTAGATTATAAATTGAGAGTATTTTGGGAAAAGCATTTTGCAGTGTTGGGAGAGACACAGACAATGGTTATTGATGATATAGAAATTTTATAAAAAGGGAGAGAAAAAAGTGGCAGGATTTAAGATACCGATATTTGAAAAAGGTTCTGTATTGACACAGGAAATGCTGGAAGCTTTAAAAGGATATGCAGTAGACCTGGGCAATTTAAGTTATACAGGATATTCGGATGGAATCCTCTCAGGATGCCAGGTAACGATGTCAGGAAATATGCTGTATATTCATAAAGGGATGTTAATATTCGAACAGAAATTGTATTTCCTGTCTAAGGAGATGAATATTGTTGTGAATCCGGGAAATCAATGGCAGGTTTTGAGAATCCGGATTGGTAATATGAATAAAGCTAAAAATTTTCTGATTGGTGATATGCAGCTGGAATTGACCTCGGATATACAGGAAAGTAAGGATAAAATAGAAATCTGCAGATTCCGTTTACAGAATGGAGCGTTACTTCGCAATAAGTACAGGGATTTTCAGGATCTGACAACAGAATTTGATACGATTAATGAAATTTACGCTCAATGGTCCGGATATGAAAAACCAACAATCTCTAACAGGGTGTTAAAAGAATTTGCGAAAGAAGCTATGAAAAAAGGAGTTAAGGAACAGGCCGATATTGCTTTTGTTACGCAGATTCTGGCACTTGACAGTAAGAGTATGAATCGGGATGCCATTCAATTCTATATAGATTCCAGACTACAGAGAAATTATACAGAAATGAGCAATATGGATATTTACAGGGGCTTGCAGGAAATATTGCACAATGCAGGGAAAACGGGAATGGAGCATAGAACGGCTTCACCGGGAATGCAAAGACGCATTATTGTTGATTAACAAAAAGGAAGGTTACTATTATGGCATATAGGGATGAAGAGATATTAAAGGCAAAAAAAGAAATAGAGCAGGCAGAAAAAAGGATAGAGGCAAACAAAAATCAGGAAGCAGAAGCACAGGAGTCTATTTATGATGAAAAAGTCCATATTATTGGTATTGAAACACATTTTGAAAGAAGACAGATACCTGAGCTGAAGGTGAGTATATATATGCCGGAAAATTTCTTTCAGTTAGCAGATGATATTAAAAAAATGATTTATCCTGCAGGAAATGCACCAAGTCATGTATTTGCAGGAGAAGACATTAATTTTCAAATGGCATTGAGCCAGACAGTGCATAAGGTTCCGGATAGTGGAATGAAAGAGTTTGTTGATACATCTGCCCAAATACTGCAGGCTATTGGACCGAAAGTTACCATTGTAGAAAAAATAGTAGAAGAAAAAATAGATGATAATGGAGAGTCTTTTCATATTGGAATGATTGCTTTTGTATCAAGAGCGGTAGATATGATGGTCTACAATATACAATATTTTGTAAGTATAGATGGACAGCTGTTACTTGGAACAATAAACTTCCCAAGCAAATTTAAAAAGCGAATGATTCCTATAGCGAAGGAAATGATTCGCAGCATAGAAATTATCAGGACAGAAAAAGAGTAAAGGTAAGAGAGAGCGAGAGCTGTTTAGGAGGTAAATGATGGAACCGATTACGTATTTGAACATACAGGTTGAGGGAGTGACATTTACAAGACTGTTATCACTGGAAATCAAACATAATGTAAATGAACATGGAGTAGCTAATATTTCAGGTGAAATGTCTATGGAAGCGGCACAGAATTATATGAATCGTGCGGATGAGAAAACAGCAGTTAAGATAACAACAACTGCACAGGGACAGCCTGAAGTCCTTTTTTATGGAGTTGCGACCAGTGTTGGTATGCAAAAAATGAGCGATTATGCAGTAGTGCAGCTGGTAGTCACATCTACAAGTGTTTTATTGGATTATGAAAAGAAAAATAAAAGTTATCAGAATACAGGTAAGACACATGAAGATATTATGACTCAGGCGGTTGCCGGACAGGCAATGATACAGATGCAGGTAACAGATCGTGCAATTGGCAGCATTATTGTACAGTGTAATGAAACTGCATGGGAGTTTTGTAAGAGAATGGCATCCAGACTGAATGCGCCGGTCATTACATCAATCAATGCGCCGGTACCGGTGTTTACAATAGGTATTCCACAGAGAGGAACAACATATCAATTAGCGGATGTAGAATTACATACAGAATCGGGAAATACAGTGAATGAAGAATTTATGGCTCAGGATATGTTAGGAACAAGTATAAAAACAACACAATATATGTTCCTGGGAGAAGCAATTTCACTTGGAAGTGGTAATCAGAAGGTTTCAGGAGTATCAGCTTCATTAAAGAGTGGCATGTTGATTAGTACAGTATGCATTTCGACAGAAAAGAGTTTTGCACAGCCTATGGTATCCAATACACAAATATCTGGGAAAATGTATACAGGAATTGTACAGGCGGTTCAAAGAGATCAGGTTCAGGTTCATCTCGTTGATATTGACAGTGAATATGATGCAGGAGGAAACGTATGGCTGCCATATTCAACAGCTTATTCTTCCAGTGACGGCAGCGGATTTTATTGTATGCCGGCAGAGGGGGATCAGGTTCGCGTTTTCTTCCCGGGAAGTAATGAAGGAGAAGCATTTGCAGCCAGTAGTGTAAGTGTGAATTCTGCACCTGATGTTACGGATAAGCAATGGACAGGACCGGAAGGTAAACAGATTCTTATGACAAAAGAAGGAATTTATATTACGACCAATGCAAGTGATAATAAAATTTTTATCAACCTGACAGATAAGGATGGCATTACCATATCAAGCAATAAGAATATAACCATATGTGCAAAGAAGAATCTCTCGTTGATTTCTAATGACACCATTAACATTAATGCAGAAAATGATATATTAATCAGTTCAGCAGAGTCTTACATAGACATTAAACCGGAAGGAATTGAGCTTGGTGCAGAAAATGTAGTTATTAAGTAGGAGGAAGCATGAGAATATCAATAGCAGAATTTGAAGAGACATATCTACCGGCTATGAAAGAAGAGTTTAAGCAAAATACCATGGACAGTGTTATGGAGAATCATGATGCTATCTGTGAACAGCTATGGAAAGAAATGGAAACAACTACAGAGTTTGCCGTGAAATTTCAACAACAAATTCCTGTACCTATTGGAGAAATACAGATTTCCTTATTACAGACTTCCCTGTATTTGGGGAAACCTCAGATAGGAATTGCAGCTTATGATATGAGAGGCGTATACGGTAATGAATTATTTCAGATTAAGTATGATGCTTCCTGGCTGTTTACACAATGGAATAAGTATCAGGACAGAATCACAAAACAGATAGAAGAATTGCATGCTGAGAATTATATTCACACTGAGGCTGTCAGACAGATGATGTATAAAAGTATTCCTTTTTTGACGCAGAGTATGTGTGTCCTTGCCAAATATCCATTAAGAGAGTTTGAAAGACTGGAAGCTGTGGATAAATTATTATTAACCGAAAGCTTCAAGCTGACAATAGGGGGATATCGGGACTGGAGCAGGATATTGTATGTAAAAAGACCACAGTTGGATATATTTTTTCATGATTCTATGGAATCCCTGTGTTATTGCAGATTTTATGAAGCTGTATATAACCGCAAAGAATTCCATAAATTAGACTTAAGGTATACAAAATTTGTTCATTGTGAATTTGTACATTGTCATTTCCAAAATGTTGCATTTCAGGATGTTGTTTTTGAACATTGTAGAATTTATCACTGCACATTTGAAAACGTGAATTTTAGTGGTGGTACTTTTATGGATACTACGCTTAAGAAGAATGTCTTTCATGAGATTACATGGCATGAAGAACCTGAAAATGTAACTGAAATAGAGGACTTCTATAAAAACGTAGAATTCAGAGATTGCATAACTGATGATGAAACGATTCTAAAAGAAGGAATACAGTGTGAAAAATAAATTTTCACACGCGAGATTTGTGTCTGCGCACACTTGACACAAACTCGTTATGCGCAAAAAACGTGCGCAGAAATGAGGAATAAAATGGAATATTACCTACTAAAACAAAACAGCAATGTCATAAATCCCATTAAAATACTGAACCTTGATTCCAACATATATACGACCCAAATGACGCATAAAGATTTTAAGCAATTGGACAAAGTTAAGGTTGCATATATTCAGTATGAAGAAACACAGGAAATACCGGATATTTTGACACAGCCTACGTATATGGTCTCTGATGTGATTCGTAAGGTCATGAAAATGTATGATGACCGTATTTTATTTAAAGCAGTACAAGTGTATCCCGATAAAAAGAAAGATATTCAGGCAGCATCCGGAACCTATTGGATATATGACTGTGTGATGGAGGATTGTCTGCATGACGATACCGTCATTTATCCTAACGGTGCTGTAAAAGAAATCATTTTGGATCAGCACAAAATAAAAGGTAGAGATATCTTTCGCATTAAAGGTATTGCAGAAAATAAAACAATCATATCACTGGCGGTGGCAGAGA
>CAMBAN010000051.1 GCA_945864145.1 uncultured Lachnospiraceae bacterium
ATTCATTCTCTGGTTCGGCTGGTATGGATTTAACGGTGCAGCAGCAACATCAATCGAGCAGTTAGGTTCTATCTTTGTGACAACAACAATTGCTCCTGCAGTTGCAACAGTAGTATGTATGATTTTTACATGGATTAAATATGGTAAGCCTGATGTATCTATGTGTTTGAATGCATCTCTTGCCGGCTTAGTAGCTATTACAGCTCCTTGTGACGTAACAGACGCATTTGGTTCTATCGTAATCGGTGCGGTTGCAGGTCTTTTAGTAGTATTTGGTGTTTGGTTCTTAGATTATAAGTTACATATTGATGATCCTGTAGGTGCTGTAGCAGTGCATATGATGAACGGTATCTGGGGTACTATCGCAGTTGGTCTTTTTGCAACTCCAACCGCACCTGGATATGGCATTGCAAATGCAGCAGGTGAAGAACTTACAGGTCTGTTCTATGGCGGTGGTTTTGAATTACTTGGTCTTCAGATATTAGGTGTCCTTAGCGTAGTTGCCTGGACAACAGTTACCATTACTATTACATTTATTGTAATCAAAAAGGTTGTTGGACTTCGTGTTACAGAGGAAGAGGAAATTGTTGGTCTTGATCAGATGGAGCATGGTCTTCCATCAGCATATGCAGGCTTCTCTATGATGGATGTTTCCAACACAATGATTATGGAAGCTAACGAGAATACAGAGCTTGGTACTGACGAATATGATAAGGCATCAGAATTCCAGAAGAATGCAGCTGTTAAGGTTGCTCAGGCTCCTATCGCTTCTGCAACAGGAATTTACAAGGTTGTTATTGTTGCCAAGTTATCAAGATATGATGTATTAAGAAAAGCATTGAATGATATCGGTGTAACAGGTATGACTGTAACACAGGTTATGGGTTGTGGTATTCAGAAAGGTGCCGGCGAGAAATACCGTGGTGCTGAAGTAGATGCTACCTTATTACCAAAGGTTAAAGTTGAGGTTATTGTTTCAACAATTCCGGTTAGCAAGGTAATTGAGACAGCTAAGAAGGTTCTTTACACAGGTCACATTGGTGATGGTAAGATTTTCGTTTACAACGTAGAAAAGGTTGTAAAGATTCGTACAGGTGAAGAAGACAAGGCTGCATTAGCAGATGTTGAATAAGCTTTTTAGTAAATCCCTTTAAATAGTTTCCCCGTTTGTTGTAATAGACAGGCGGGGAATTTTTCTGTGTAAGTACATTAAAAAATAGAAAAATGTGGTATACTAAATATAGGAAATATAAAAAACTGACGATAAAAAGAGTAAATAAAAAATGAGAGAATACTTTTAATGAAGAAAATAATTCCAAAACTATATTTAATCTGTATTGTGGCTGGGATGCTTATTGCAGGTTTGGCTACTTTATCAAAAAATAATAATTATATTGGAAATATGTGGGATACTACGGAAGAACCGATAGCACCTGTAAGTGATGCACAGGAGTCAGAGTATACAAGACAGTATATTTTTGACACTTCAAATTTTTCAGAAGGCAGAACTTGTCTTTTTTTTCGTACTGCGCATATGATGGTTAAGGCTTATGCGGATGAGATTACGGAGAATAAGCTGATTTATGAATTTTCTGCTGTTGGAACTGTTTTTGGCAAGACCAGTGGTTCCCAATACCATTTTGTAGAGATTCCACCATCTGCCGGAAAAGTGATTGTAGAAGTGGAAGGAGTATATCAGAAGCTTTATAAGGCGCAATTGGAGTTTTATCAGACAGATGGAATCCTTGCATTTAAGCACATTATTCAAAACTCTCTGGTAGAAGCAATGATAAGCTGTTTCCTGATAATTTTGGGGATGCTTTTGATAGCATACTGGCTGGTTGCAGGAAGAAAAATAGATATGGAAAACAGTGCCTTGTATTTTGGCTTTTTCGCTTCTTTATTAGGCGCCTGGACTCTTAATGAAACGGGACTTGCAACGCTGATGTTTCCTAATCGAACTGCAGCTTCCCTGATTGGTTTTATTCTTCTGTTTACCATGTTTCAGCCGCTGGTGCTTTTTATTCACGCTTTTTTACATATGAAAGAGACTGTTTTTCGCAATATCTGTTGTGTGATAATTTCCGCCTCCATGTTTGTGTGCATGGGTTTGCATCTTAGTGGCGTTGTGGAAATGCGTCAAATGGCAAAAATTGTTCATGCACAGATTGTACTTGTACTTATATTTGTGATTTATTGTTTCGTGTCCTATATTGTGAAGTATGGCATGGGACGAAGAGTTGTTGTAAATATGGTTGGAATCGGAATACTGGCGTTTTCTGCCCTTTTGGATTTGTTTACCTATTATGCAGCCAATCTGGTAAATGATATGATAGGGCGATTTGGCATGCTGACTTATATTGTCATTCTTACAGTAGAAGTTATGACAGATTTTCTTTATCAGATGGAAGAAAACAGGAAATTCAGCTACTATAAGGAGTTGGCCACAATAGATACCCTGACCGGTTTTCGTAACAGAAATGATTATGAGCAGTGGGAAAGGAAGGTAACAGATTGTAAGGATATCGCCTTGGTCACCTTTGATTTGAACAACCTGAAGCTCTGCAATGATACCAAGGGTCACTTAGTAGGGGATCAATATCTCATAGAAGCAGCAAGAATCATTAAAGCTGTATTTGCAAAAATCGGTGAGTGTTATCGTATCGGTGGGGATGAATTTCTGGTGGTCATTCCCAAAGCATCAAAAATTAGTGTGGATAAATGCATACAACAACTGCGCAGGCGGGAAAGTGAGTACAATTTGCATACAAATGAAATAGAAATGTGCATTGCCTGTGGATATGCATGCTACGAAGGAGAAGGAGACTCGATTGAGGAAATCCGTAAGCGTGCAGATGTATCCATGTATAAAAATAAGGCAGCAATGAAGCAGCAGGAAAGGACAGAGGGGATTTGAAAAAGGTAGAAATCATCATAGCTCCGGAGCAATTAGGAGCATTTCAGCAGCTGGTGGAAAGTCTTTCAGTGAAGGAAGTTGCTTTTTCGCAAATCATGAAATACCAGTCAGGGGAAGGCGCACAAAAAAAATACAGAGGAGCCTGTTATCAGACGAAGATGCTCCAGCAGGTAAAAGCAGAACTGTGGTGTGAAAGGGAAGACTGGGAGAAAATAAAGCAAGCCATTGCGGAAACTGACCTTAAGGATTGTAAATGCTTTATATATGAAATGGAGGAAGGATAGTGCCAATGAGCTATTGAAAATATTAGCATCAAAATAGGGATGATGAAAGAAATGCCTCACACAGTGTCGTGCGAGGCATTTCTTAAACTATTAGGAAACCGGCTAAGGTCAAAAACGTCGTTAGATAATTGTTTCTATAGAAATATTTTTGTTTGCGGACAAATCCATGATATTTTTATAATACTGCTCTTGTAGATTAATAATCTGATTGTCTTCTGTCAATACGACAGGTCTGGAATAATCATCTTTATTGATGAAAATAACATTTCCTTCTAAACCATTTGTCAAAGAAACTCTGTGGTTCAAATAAGAGTTTGCTACATTCTCCAAGAAAGTCAGGATATATTTCATTTCATATTTTTGAATTCCTTCATCCTCAAAGGCCTTTATCACAGAAAATGGACACATGGCCTTACGATAAACGCGCTCACTTGTCATAGCATCAAAGATATCTGCAATTGTAACAATTTTTGAAAAGCGGTCTATTTCATTTCCCTTTAATCCATAAGGATAGCCACTGCCATCACACTTTTCATGATGCATCAGAGCGGCATTTTTTACGGTTTGTGGAATGTTACTGTATTTTCCAAGCAGATGAAAACCTTCGATAGTATGAGTCTTAATAATTTCGAATTCCTGAGAGGTAAGCTTTCCGGGTTTTCTTAAAACGTCTTGAGGAAGCATAAATTTACCTACATCATGGAACAGACCACAGGAAGTAGCCATTATCTGGTCTTCTTCACTAAAGTGAAGCCATTTGGCAAGCATATTGGAAATCAAAGCAACGTCAATACAGTGTGCATAAACAGAGTCATCGATATTGCGCATATTCAAAAGCATATCAAACACGCTGACACTACCATCATCCTGAGTTAAGAGCTGCATGGTCTCTGCCAAAAGCTCTTGAGCATAGAAAGGCTGGTTTTGGTAGATGGCATTCATCAGGTTATCTTTAAAATGCTCTGCGCATTTGTCAAAATCTTTACTGAAACGCAGAAATTGTGTACTTGACCGGATTTTTTCCTTGTTGGATAAATCATCAGAATCGGAAAGCTGTTCATCGATAGAAACAGCACCAGTCATAGGGGTAGAAAGCTCTTCAAATACTTGATCCTTGATAGAAACATAGTAGATAGAATAGTTCTCTAATCTTGATATGATATTTTCTGTCAGTATGACGTCTTTTGGTACGATGATGCGAGACTCAAAATTGAGAATGTCGCTGGCGACAATCATACCTGGTATTAAGTCTTTTACAGAAATCTGTTTCATACGCAGCTTTGTCCTTTCTTTTTTTCTATACTATGTGCATATTTATTGTAACAAAATTGACTAAAATAGTCAAATGGTAAAAGTGCATATTGTACATTTAATTGTAAAAAAATAAAGAAAAAAATTAAAATGCACATATTTGCTCAATTATTGACAGTTAATGCACATAATTGTTACAATTTTATATATACAAATTACAAATAAAATCATTGTGAATCTGAGAAAGCAGATAGAGGGATATAAGCATGAAGAAGGTAACGATACAGGATATAGCTAAGGAAATGGGGCTTAGCAGAAACACAGTAGCAAAGGCATTCAACGATGGAAAAGTTTCTAAAGAGACAAGAAGAGCAGTGATTCAAAAGGCATGGGAGATGGGATATACAAAGCTGGATGAATCTATGCTGGAAGAGCTGGAGGAAGGCAATAAAAAGAAGAACAGGGGAACCTTACTGGTGCTTATGAATAAAACAGAATCGCTCTTTTTTTCTAAAGTGCTTACGGGAATCGGTGATGGTGTCAAAGAATATGGAATGCGTATGCAATTGCATCTGGTAGAAGAAGACGATTTAGATGGGGATGAAATTGTGGAACAGCTTCAGCAGGATGTAAAGGGAATTCTTTTTTTGAGTGTTTTCCCTATTCGCTTTGTAAAGGGGATTGCAAGAGCCAGGCTTCCCATGACCTTTTTTAATACACCGGTAAATGCAGAGGAATATATTGCATTGGGCGATGTATATAGTCTGGAAAGCTTTTATGCCATGAATAAGATTACAACTTATTGCATAAAAGAGAAGCATTGTAAATCCTTTGCGTTTTTGGGATATGCAGAAGGTTCACGCGGTATACAGGCAAGATATCTGGGTTTTCTTGGAGCTTGTAATCAGCATCAAATCAGTTTAAATCAAAACTATTTGTTTACAAATCCATTTTCACATAAAGCCTTTGACCATGCTATTGTGGAGGCAATTATACATGATATGGAGGAAATACCGGATTGTATTGTATGTGAAAATGATGACATTGCCATGCAGGTAGCCATGCTTTTACTGCAAATGGACCCGGAGCTTGCAAAAAAGACAGTGATTACAGGATATTATGGACTTTTGCAGGCAGATTTTTTTAAGAAAGATATTTTGACGGTCAAAGTAAAAACAGAAGAGGTCGGAAAACGACTGGTGGAGTCTGTGGCTGCACGGGTTGATAATCCGGACAGAGATAATTCCTTTGTCACTCTGATGACTTATCCTCAGATACCGGTTGACGCAGTTTACAAAATGAGTTAACTTTAAAGGGATGAAGTTGAGAGATTTTGATGGAGGTTAGATATGGTTTCAGAAGATTATAAATCAATGTTAAATGGGAAATCAGTCATTCGTCAGATGTCCGAATGGGCAGCGAAAAGAGGTGCTGAGATTGGTTATGAAAATGTATTTGATTACAGTCTTGGCAATCCTTCCGTAACTGTCCCACAGGCATTTACAGATAAGATGATTGAACTTTTACAGACCAAAAACCCAATGGAGCTTCATGGCTACAGCCAGTCTCAGGGTATTCCTGCTGTCAGAGCAAAGCTTGCAGCGTATTTAAATAAAACTTTTGACATGAATTACACAGCAGAGCATATCTTTATGACAACAGGAGCAGCAGGAGCAATTGCACATGCAGTCAGAGTTGTGACAAAGCCCGGCGATGAGGTTATTACATTTGCCCCGTATTTTCCCGAGTATCAGCAATATGTCAACAGAACGGGTGCCGTTTTAAAAATTGTACCGGCTGACACAGAAGCATTTCAGATTAATTTTGAAAAGATGGAAGAGTTATTAAATGAAAAAACAGCGGCAATATTGATTAACACGCCAAACAATCCGTCCGGTACTGTGTATTCTACAAAGACAATTCAGACTCTGGCAAAGCTTTTAGAGGAAAAGCAAAAGGAATATGGACACGATATTTTTATCATTTCTGACGAACCGTATCGTGAAATTGTATTTGAAGGTGTGGATGCTCCATATGTATCAAAATACTATGCAAATACTTTATCCTGCTATTCTTATTCGAAATCGTTATCCTTACCGGGAGAACGTATCGGATACATAGCGGCAAATCCGGAATGTACAGATGCTGCCTTGATTTCCGTGATGTGTGCACAGATTTCCAGAGGTATTGGACATAACTGTCCGCCTTCTATTATCCAGTTGGCTGTCGCAGAGGTGCTTGGACTGACGGCAGAGCTTTCTGTTTATGAAACAAATATGAATTTGATTTATGATGAGTTAGTAAAGCTTGGATTTACATGTGTGAAGCCTGGTGGAACCTTCTACATTTTCCCTAAGGCTTTAGAAGAAGATTCTGTTGCGTTCTGCCAGAAAGCAATGAAATATGATCTGGTACTGGTACCGGGTGACTCTTTTGGATGTCCGGGGTATTTTCGTATGGCTTATTGTATCGATACAGAAAAGGTGGAACGTTCTTTGACTGCACTTCGTAAATTTGTGGAAACAGAATATCCGCGAAGCTAGTGATAGAGAGGTAAGAAATGATACAGGCAGGATTAGTGTTAGAGGGCGGTGGCATGAAGGGGATATATACCGCCGGTGTTTTGGATTTTTTCATGGAAAAGGATTTGTATTTTCAAAATTGTTACGGTGTTTCCGCAGGAGCATGCCATTTGTGCAGTTATATTTCCAAGCAGCCAAAACGTGCCTACAGAGTGTCTTTGAATTACTTAAAGGATAAGAATTATTGTAGCGCAAGAAGCCTGTTGACTACGGGAGATTTATTTAATGTGAAAATGTGCTACGATACCATTCCCAATAAATTGGAGCCATACGATTACAAAATGGCTGCAAAATATGAGGGAAATGCATATGCAGTAGCAACAAATGTCAAAACAGGAGAGGCAGAATATTTACCGATGAAGGAAATGCATCGGGACATTGTGCATGTGAGAGCATCTGCTTCGTTACCATTGGTTTCCAGATTTGTATCCATTCGTGGCAATTACTATTTAGATGGTGGTCTGGCAGATATGATTCCGCTAAAGCATGCGATTGCAGAGGGAAATCAGAAAAATGTGGTTATTTTGACAAAAGAGGAAGGCTATGTAAGAAAGCCCACTTCTCATCCTGAAATTTTTAAGCTTCGTTATCCGAATTATCCAAAAATATATGAGCTGATGAGGGACAGACATATCATTTATCAGAATACCTTACAGCTGATAGAAGAAGAGGAAAAGGCAGGCCGGGCATTTGTGCTTCGTCCACAGGAGGCTAATTCCATTGGCAGAATAGAAAAGGACAGGGAAAAGCTTGAAAAGCTCTATTGGATTGGTTATGAGGATGCAAAGAGACAGTATCAGGATTTGATGACATTTTTAGAGAAAGATGAGAAAGAGATATGATAGAAATTATTAAGGCAATTATATATGGTATTGTAGAAGGTATTACGGAATGGTTACCAATCAGCAGTACCGGACACTTGATTCTGGTAGAACAGCTTCTGCCTTTTCAGGGAACAAGTGAAAATTTTTTTGATATGTTTGATGTAGTTATTCAGTTAGGTGCAATTCTTGCGGTTGTACTTTTATTCTGGAAGCAGATTTGGCCCTTCGCCTTAACGAAAAAGGAGCGTAAGGGACAAACTGGAATTGGTGCGTATTTTAAAAAGGATATTTGGATTTTATGGGCAAAAATCCTGATTTCCTGTGTACCTGCAGCAGTGATTGGCTTATTGTTCGATGATTTATTTACTGCATTATTTTATAATCCGACCTGTGTAGCTTTGGCGCTGATTATTTTTGGTATTGCATTTATTGTGATTGAACGCTGGAATAAGGGAAGAACACCGGTGATTAAAAGTATTGGAGAATTGACCTATAAAACAGCATTGTGGATTGGTATTTTTCAGGTCATTGCAGCTGTTTTTCCGGGAACCTCACGTTCAGGAGCAACCATTATTGGTGCGTTACTGATTGGTGTATCAAGAACAGTGGCAGCAGAGTATACCTTTTTCCTTGCCATTCCTGTTATGTTTGGAGCGAGTCTTCTAAAGGTGATAAAATTTGGCTTTTCTTTTACTTCCTTAGAGCTTACCGTTCTTTTTGTTGGTACTGTGGTTTCCTTTGTTGTATCTGTTTTTGTGCTTCGTTTTCTGATGGGATATATAAAAAAGCACGATTTTCAGGTATTTGGATGGTATCGAATCGTGCTTGGTGCGATTGTGCTGTTAGCAGGCTTTACAGGCTTGATTTAGTTTCAATTTCTTCCTCGAGATAAAAGGCTTTCACGCGGATTGCCTGATTGTAATCCCCGAAGCCCTCGCCAAAAAGGGTACATCCACCACAATTTGGTGTATCCTTTGGCACTTCTAAACGGAAGGTAATATAGCTGTTATAATCAATATGAAGGTCATTTATGGTGGTAGCGGAAAGCTTTTTTGTGCCATCCATAAAGGTACCTTCATTATTTATTATCAGCGTTTTTAACAGACCGTATTGATTTAATGCTTCCGGCCACCACGAAGGCGAAACAAAACCGCTTCTGTCTCCGTAATCTCCGGGGCTTATCCAGACACCCAGTGGCTGGTCATTGATGGAAAAATGGATATCGGAAGGATAATCTTCGTTTGTCCCCGGACATTCTGAAGAAATTTCAAAGGAAATCTCTAACTGAGTCAGGGTCTGACCGGCCTGTAAATGGTTAGGCAGATTGTAGGTAATATAGCCATGGGTAAACCAAAGAATACCAGCCTGAAAACGGTCTGGAAACGAAAAAACTCTAGGGTCATCAAAGGAACCGATGATTTCATTTTTGGTAGCAAGTCCACAAGTGGGGGCCCCATGACATTCTGTATAATAACCGATTCTGATGTCATCCGTGTAGCATAAGGCAGCTTCCTTTTGCGGAGCCATATCAATCATCATTCTGTCGTACTTTGGCAATACGATTTTCATAGTACCTCTTTTACCGGAGGTAGTTTTTATTCTGACAAGACCGGCTTCCTCGAGCTTGCTGACGTGCATGGAAATGGCACCATTGGTAAGCCCCAGGGCTTCCGACAAATCATTCATGCTTAAGGTATTGTCTTTATAAATCATTTCCATGATTTTTAAACGCATAGGAGTGCTGAGAGCTTTAAAAACCTCTTCTGCAGCTGTAAGTGATTCAAAATATAACATAAGGATTTGTACCTTTCTTTCTGATATGGAAAAGTGTATACTCATATCATAAAATAGAAAAATAGTAAAATCAATAGTATAATAGTTAAGTCAATACTAAAAATAACAGGAGAGTCGTTCATGCAGACAAAAGAAGGAATTACAAAAGAACAATCCACCATGCTTCAGGGAGTTGCTATTTTACTGATGATGTTTCATCATTTTTTTCTGGCTATGGATTTTTGCCCTTGTACTGTAGTACATGTAGACTGGGTGCTTAAATTTGCCTGGTTTGGAAAAATCTGTGTCGGAATTTTTGCATTTGTAAGTGGATATGGCATGTATTATGTCATGCAGAGAGTAAATAAGGAGCATTTTTTTCCTGCTCTTGGTAAGGGGTTACAGATATCTTTTCGTAAAATCATTTCTTTGTATCTCAAATTTTGGTTTATTTTGTTTTTGACAAAGGGAGTTGACCTGATTTTCTTTGATGAGGTGATAGATCCGATAGAGTTTGTGAAAAATATGTTTACGATAAGTATTTCTTACAATGGAAGTCTTTGGTACTTGCAGCAATATGTGCAAATGATGATAATTTTACCATTTTTGGATTTATTCTTTACATCTTTTGGAAAAAAGCAGGAGCAGAATAAGAAACGAATCTTTTATACGTCTTGTGTGGCAGCAGTATTTTTACTTGCAGTTATCGGACGTGTGGCTTACAGACCATTGTGGGAGCTGTTAAAGGGTTTACCGGAAAAGCTTCGTCTTGCCTATACTGCAGTTTTTGTAGTCGGATATTTTGTGGCAAGATTTTCTGTTTTCCGTAAGCTAAATGGGAAAATGGAGAAGTGCCCGGTACTGTTACAGCTGCTCCTTGGTATGCTGCTGATTGTACTTGTGGTGGCTGTCAGAATACAGCTGGCTACCGATGCTGCTTATGCAACAATGGACTTTATCCTTGCACCGATTCTCATTTATGGGCTGTTGCTCTTTGTGGGAAATTGTAAGGTCTTAGGAAAAATTCTGTATCCACTTGGCATTTGCTCTACTTATATGTGGTTTTTACATGGATGGATGTATGTAAAAACCTTTGTGCAGATGGTGAATATGCACCTGTATACGTTGCAATTTTATCTGATACAGGTATGTATTGATTTTGTAGTGGCGTTAGTCCTGGTGGGTATGGAAAGATGGGTTAAAAAAAGAATTCACAGAAAATAGGAGAGACAAGTATGGGTGTTACATATGACGAGAAGGAAAGAATTTTTAAACTGGATACTCCAAATACCAGCTATATCCTTGGTGTGGTAGATGAGGAAGGATTTTTGGGGCATATCTACTATGGAAAAAAACTAAAGAATAGTAATGTTTCTTATTTGCTTCGTACACAGGAGCCACCTTTTGTACCAAGTAAAAACAACAGAGAGCGTTGTTCTTTTTATGACAGATTTCCTTTTGAATATCCGACAGGTGGTGTAGGTGATTATAGGGAAAGCGCAATCAGTATCCGCACGCAGAAGGGACACGTGGCTTCCCAGCTTCTTTATAAGGATTATGAAATCATGGACGGAAAGCCTGCTTTGGAGGGACTTCCTGCGACCTTTGGAGATAAGGACAGCTGTACTACCTTAAAAGTAATTTGTGAAGACAGTATTGTAGGTATGCAGGTAGAGCTTTTTTATACTGCATTTTCTGACGCGGATGTCATAACCAGAAGCGTAAGGGTGACCAATACAGGCAAGGAAGCTTTCTATTTGACCAAGGTATTTTCTGCAAGCTTTGACATGGATAACGAAGAATATGATATGCTTTCCTTACATGGAAGCTGGGCAAGAGAGCGTCATATGCAGAGAAAACCCCTTGGCTATGGTATTCAGAATGTCAGCTCCTTCAGAGGGGAATCCAGCCATCAGGACCATCCTTTTTTGGCACTGCTTGGAAAGCATACTACACAGGAGACAGGTGATGTCTATGCCATGAACTTTGTATATTCCGGAAATTTCAGAGCACAGGCAGAAGTATCACAGTTTGACTCGGTACGTATGTCTATGGGTATTCATCCGGAAAATTTCTGTTGGAAGCTGGAGCCGCAGGAAAGCTTTCAGGCGCCGGAGGTTGTCTGTGTATATTCCGATAAGGGATTAGATGGTATGACAACTGCTTTCCATCATTTGTACAAAAAGCATTTAATTCGTGGAGAATATAAGGATAAAAAAAGACCGATTCTGATTAATAACTGGGAAGCAACCTATTTTGATTTTGATACCGGGAAGCTACTATCCATTGCAAAAGAAGCATCTAAGCTGGGCATTGAAATGCTTGTTATGGATGATGGCTGGTTTGGTAAAAGAAACAGCGACAATTGTGCATTAGGAGACTGGTTTGTTAATGAAGAAAAGCTGCCTGGCGGACTTTCTTATTTGGTAGATGAGGTCAATAAGCTGGGGATGAAATTTGGTATCTGGATGGAGCCGGAAATGATTTCCCCGGATTCAGAACTGTATCGTGCACATCCGGACTGGGCAATTGCAGTACCGGGAAGAACTGCCACAGAGTCACGCCAGCAGTATGTACTGGATTTATCCAGAAAAGAAGTGATAGACTATGTGTATGAACGTATTTCTGCCATTTTGAAAAGTGCAAATATTGAGTATGTAAAGTGGGATATGAACAGACAGCTGACAGATATCGGAAGCTATGATTTGCCTGCTGACAGACAGGGTGAGCTTTATCATCGCTATGTGCTTGCGGTATATGCATTACAGGATAGAATGATGAAGGAATTTCCGAAACTGTTGTTGGAAAACTGCTCCGGTGGCGGCGCAAGATTTGATCCGGGTATGCTTTACTACAGTCCTCAAATCTGGTGCTCTGATGATGCAGATGCCATAGAACGTTTGGAAATTCAGGAAGGAACAGCACTGATTTATCCATTATCTACGATGGGTGCTCATGTGTCAGATTGTCCAAACCATACAGTGGGAAGAGTTACCCCTTTTGAAACAAGAGGAATCGTAGCATTGGCAGGTACTTTTGGCTATGAGCTGGATGTCACAAAGATTTCTAAAGAGGATAGAGATAAAATCCCTGAACAGGTTGCCATGTATCATAAATATAATGATTTGGTAAGACAGGGAGATTACTATAGACTGGCTTCCTATAGTCAAAATCATAAGTTTGACTGCTGGGAGGTAGTAAGTGAGGACAAAACAGAAGCACTTGTTACCTTTGTACAGGTCATGAATCGTGCAAACTTTAAGTCAAGAAGGCTGTTGCTCAAGGGCTTGGATGCAGATAAATACTATAAAATCGAGGGAGAAGCAACAGTTTACTCCGGAGATACACTGATGCATGCAGGAATTTTATTACAAAATATGTGGGGAGATTTTCAGGCAAAGCTCCTTCATTTTGTAGAAGCTTGACAGAACGCTTAAAAATACCTAAAATAGATTAAAAGATAGTTAATTTGAAGGAAGCGATAGGTATGGTAAAGGCGGTAAAGCTTGCTGATATAGCAGAAAAGGTTGGAGTAAGTGTTGTTACAGTATCCAAGGCTCTTTCCGGGCAAAAGGGTGTCAGTGAGGAATTAAGAGAAAAAATCAAAGCATTGGCAGAAGAAATGGGTTATATGCCGGTGCATGCAAAAAATCAGGGCACTGGAAGAACCTATACAATTGGTGTGGTGACTTTGGAAAATTATTTTGCCAAACTGGCTTCTTTTTACTGGAAAATGTATCAGGAGCTTGCGACCAGAGCCGTAAAGAAAAATTGCTTTTCGATGTTGGAGGTCATTTCTCCTGCTGATGAGGATGAGGGAGTGGCACCCAAAATGATTACAGAAGAAAAAGTAGATGGGGTCATTATTTTGGGACGTCCAAAGAAGGATTACTTAAAAATGCTTTATCAGTACAATAAAATCCCTATGATTTTTATGGATTTTTATGATGAAGAGGAAAAGGTAAGCTCTGTCGTATCTTCCGGTTTTTATGGCAGCTACAGACTGACACAGTATCTGATTAAAAATGGACATTCCAGAATTGCCTATGTAGGAACACTTTTGTATACAGAAAGTATTACGGACAGATATTTGGGATATTGTAAGGCACTGATGGAAAATGGCATTGAGCAGAGAAAAGACTGGGTGCTAAAGGATAGAGAAATCAATGATGGAACCATAGGACTTGGTTATCATATTGAAATGCCTGCCGATATGCCAACGGCTTTTGTTTGCAATAATGATATAACAGCGTATGCTTTGATAAAACAGTTGGAGGGTGAAGGATATCGTGTACCTGAGGACATTTCAGTAGTAGGGTATGATGACTATTTGTATCCGGAGTTTGGAGATTCTAAAATTACTACCTACTCTGTAGACATGGCAGGTATGTCGAAAACAGTGATTAAGCTGCTTATCAAATATATGGAGCATATACCGCAGGAAGTGAAGCTTCATGTGGTTTCCGGAAAATTGATTGAAAGAGAAAGCGTAAAGAAAAGAACCGGAATATAAGAGGATAGAGAATGCTTATAAAAAGATAGTGTATTTTGCCAAAAGGCAGGATACACTATTTTTAGTTAAAAAACTTTTGCATATAAGATTAATTTAACTTAAATTAGTTAAAAATAGAAAAATAATTTGGTTAAATTGAATAAAAAGATGGTTACATAGTTATGAAAAAGGGAAAAAATGCAATACGGATGGGTAAAAATAGAATAAATTGGTTGACTAAACAGAAAAACTAAATTAAACTAAAAATAACTTAAACAAAGTTAACGTAACGAAAGGAAATGGGAGGTATTTACATGAAAGGTAAGAAAATTTTAAGTTTAGGACTGACCTTATGTATGGGAATGTCATTAGTTGCATGTGGCAGCTCAGCAGAGACAACAACAGAGGGTGCAAAAACAGAAACAACAACTGCAGTAGAAACCACAGCAACAGAAACTGCATCTGCAGAAACAACGGAGAGTGGTGTACCAAGCTACTCAGAGATTACAGTGGGTGAGGATTACACGGATTTAACAGCATCTATCAAGTGGATGCATCATAAAACAGACCGTGAAGAAGATGGTACCATTGCAAAGTATATTGAAGAATTCAATAAGGTATATCCAAACATCACAGTACAGACAGAAGGAATTACCGATTATGCACAGACAGCACTTTTAAGAATTCCAACAGGAGATTGGGGAGACATTATGTTTATCCCGGCAGTAGATAAGGATGAGCTTTCTACTTACTTTATGCCATTTGATACGTTAGAAGCTATGGATAAGGAAATCAACTTTGCAAATGCATGGGAGTATGACGGATTAAGCTATGGTGTTCCTTACATGGGAAATGCACAGGGTGTTGTTTATAACAAGGCAGTATTTGAAGCAGCAGGTGTAACAGAGCTTCCAAAGACACCGGAAGAATTTATCGCAGCATTACAGGCAATCAAGGATTATGATTCTTCTATCATTCCTCTTTATACAAACTACGCAGCAGGTTGGACCATGGGTGCATGGGATGCTTACATCGGTATTGTTACAGAGGGAGATAATACATACTTCAATCAGAAATTTGTACATACTGCAGACCCATTCTCAGACAGAGGAGATGGCGCAGGTATCTACAACTTATTCAAGATTTTATATGATGCAGTTGCCTTAGGATTAACAGAAGAAGATTATACTACAACAGACTGGGAAGGCTGCAAGGGTATGATTAACAACGGACAGATTGGTTGTATGGTACTTGGTTCCTGGGCATATCAGCAGATGGTTGATGCCGGTGAACATGGCGAGGATATCGGCTATATGCCATTCCCAATCAGTGTAAATGGTGTACAGTATGCAAATGCAGGTGCTGACTACAGCTATGGTATCAATGTAAATTCCAGCGATGAGAATAAGATTGCTTCTCTTGTTTTTGTAAAATGGATGACAGAAGAATCAGGCTGGTGCGCATTTGAAGGTGGATATACTGTAGATAAGGACGGAGAAAATCCAGAGCTTTATGCAGCATTTGATAGCTGTGAGCTTTTGATTGATGAACCGGCACTTTCCGGAGAAGAGACTTTCTTAAATGACATGAATGCAGAGTCAGAGCTTGGCTTTAATGCAGGTGGAAATACAAAGGTTCAGGCTATTATTGAAGCAGCAGACCAGGGAGCAAGCTTTGATGACATTATGGCAGATTGGACAGCACGTTGGAATCAGGCACAGGAATCTCTTGGTATTGAAGTAAATAATTAAGATAAAGTAAAAGCAGACAAAGGGGGGCATTCAATACAGGGTATTGGATGCCCGTCTGCCAAAAGAAGAAAAGTGACATTGTTTTTTATGAAGGAGAGTGCTTTATGGGCAAAATCCACAAGTGGCTACGGAGTAGACAGGGACAACAGGCAGTAGTAATTATTACATTTTCTATTATTCCTTTGTTATTATTATTTGTATTTACTTATTTCCCTTTTGCGGAAATGTTTAAGTTCAGTTTTTATGATATGAAATATGTTGGCGAGCGAAAGTTTGTCGGATTAAAAAATTATATCACAGTTTTTCAGAGAGATGATTGCTTTAGAGCATTGTGGCTTTCTCTGTATTATATGGGAGGCGCTGTAATACAGCTTGCGCTGGCACTGTATCTTGCAACTGTTTTCTGCTTTGGTATTAAGGGTGGAGACTTTTTCAAGGGTTGTATGTTTTTCCCATATTTAATTAATGGTATTGCGATTGGTTTTATTTTTAAATTCTTTTATACCAGAGGCTTTGTGTTAGACACAGTTCTTGGTTGGTTAGGCTTTGATTTGGAAAATCTTCCGTATTGGCTGAAGGACACAAGCATCAATAATGTTTCCTTGGTGGCAACCAGTGTCTGGAAATATTTTGGACAGAATATGGTGCTCTTTATTGGTGCAATGATGTCAGTAGATTCCTCTTTATATGAGGCTGCACAGCTGGACGGTGCAAATAAATGGCAGCAATTCAGATATATTATGCTGCCAAGCATTAAAACAATTGTTATGCTCAACTTAATTATGTCAATTACAGGTTCCTTAAGTGCGTTCGAGCCACCATACGTTATCATGTCAGGCGGCGGAAACGGAACAGCTACTTACTTTGTAAAGATGCATGAAATTGCACATACAAACCAAAAGGTAGGTCTTGCATCTGCAATGGCAATTGTATTATTATTGATTATTTTTGTAGTGACGATTTTGCAGAAGCTGTTCTTTGCTTATGTATTTAAGGACGCAGAAGATGAAGATAAGAATGCAGGCAAAAAGAGAGAAAAACAGCTTGCAAAAGCAATGAAGAAGCAAAAAGCAAGGGAGGGAAGAGCATGAGCGCAGTAGATAAAATAAAAAATGCAATCTGGGTATTTATCAAATATTTTTCAGTTGTTTTCTTTGCTTTTGTTGCATTACTGCCGGTTGTTTCCTGCGTGATTACAGCCTTTAAAACAGATGAAGAGTATCAGATGACAAACGTTATGACACCACCTGAGAGCTGGCTCAACTTTCAAAACTTTATTGATGCCTTCCAAAAGGCAAATATGGGAAGAGCCTTTTTAAATTCCTTTATTGTGGTAGTGTTTGTAGTAGGCGGCTCTGTTCTGGTAGGTTCCATGCTTGCTTATGTATTGAACCGTTTTAAATTTCCGGGAAATGGATTGATTCGCAGCCTGTTTTTGTTTGCTACATTACTGCCGGGTATTGCCATGCAGGTTTCTACCTATCAGTTAATGTATAAAATAGGATTTATCAATCATCTATATGGTTACATTATTTTAATGATGGGTACTGATGTTATTTCCATTTACATCTTTATCCAGTTCTTTGAAAACATATCAGTTTCTTTGGATGAATCGGCTTATATGGATGGAGCAAGTTATTTTACGATTTTCTTTAAAATACTGTTTCCGTTATTAAAGCCTGCCATTGTGACCTGTATGATATTGAAGGGCGTAGGTGTATATAACGAATATTACAGCGCACAGCTCTATTTGCAGGATAAAAAGCTGCAGACAGTTGCGATGTCGCTGTATACCTTTACAGGACCATTGGGAAGTAAATATAACCTGATTTGTGCAGGCGTACTGATTAGTCTGACACCGGCATTAATTATCTTTATTTTGTTCCAAAAGCAGATTTATTCAGGTTTGACAGCCGGTGCAGTAAAGGGCTAGAAAGGGTATAAAAATGCAGGACAGAAATAGAAAAGCAGAAATCAAGGCTCATCTGACCAAAGATTTGATTCCTTTCTGGAAATCATTAAGAGATGAGGAAAATGGCGGTTTTTACGGACAGGTCACTTATGGACTGAAGTTAAATAAAGAAGCACAGAAAGGATGTATTTTAAACAGCAGAATTACCTGGTTCTTTGCAAATGCCTATTTGACTTTAAAGGATAAGAGCTTATTGGAATATGCAAAACACGGATATGATTTTTTAAAAAATCATTGTGTTGATAAAAAAAATGGAGGAGTATACTGGTCCGTTTCTTATGACGGAAAACCGGAGGAAACCCTAAAGCATACTTACAATCAGGCATTTTCCATTTACGCATTATCTTCCTATTATGATGCAAGTGGAGATAAAGAGGCACTTTCCCTTGCTTATGAGCTGTATGACATCATAGAGACCAAAATGCGTGATGAGCAGGGTTATAAAGAAGCCTTCGATGAAAGCTTTCATGAAATTGACAATGAAAAGCTTTCGGAAAACGGTGTTATGGCAGCAAAAACCATGAATACTCTGTTACATGTTTTTGAAGCCTATACAGAGCTGTATCGTGTGGATAAAAATCC
>CAMBAN010000052.1 GCA_945864145.1 uncultured Lachnospiraceae bacterium
ATTCTTATCCCAATAAACCTGCTAACTGTTCTACACCGGAAACATTAGAAGCCTCTTTATTTGCCTCCTGTATCTGGATGTACACCTCTTTACGATATACGGGTACTTGCTTTGGTGCTGATATTCCAATCTTTACCTGTTCCCCTTTTACCTCTAATATTGTTATCTCAATATCATTGTTAATCATTAAGGCTTCGCCCTTTTTCCTAGACAATGCCAGCATACCTTTCACCCGCCTTTTCTTTCTGTCTAATGCTGATTTGCCATTAATGTATCGTAAATGGCATACTTAATACTAAATGTTTCATCATCACAAATCAGTTGCACCGCTTTCAGATTTTCTAAATTGACGATAATCGGTGCTTTCAAATTTACAGTAGTTTTGGTAATGTCTTTGGGTACGGTCACAGTAACAAACATCAGTTTTTCCTGTGTCTCTACATCCTCTCCCAAAGGACTTAACAATTCCTCCGGAAATACCGGTGTATAGCCCGGAATAACAAGCTCAGGATTCATGACCGGAAGTGCAAAGCTTGGCTCGTCCAAAGACTGCAGCCATTTGATTTTCGCATCATTTCCCTTATCTACGTCAAAAATCAGTGTAAAATCTTTTAAATCCGGAAAACCTAAAATACCCTTTTCGAAACGAATGATTTTATCCTCGTCTACTGCAATTTTTCCAAATATTCTTGTGTTTACTTCTACCATTGTCATCACTCCGTTAATTGTCAGAATTATTATAGCATACAACTACAATTTATGCTATATTTTATGTAAATTTCTTCTATTTTTTTCAATAGTATTTTAAATGTAATCCAACAGACTTGTCTGCATAACATAGCTTATGGAAGATAATGCTGCTTCGTAGGTAAGCTGCACGCTACTTAACTGAATTGCCAAATCTGTGACATCTGCATCCTCATTGTTACTTACCAGTTCTTCAAAGTTTGTCTGCTGTGCACCCAGTCTGTTTTGGATTAACGACAATCTGGAAGCACGTGCACCGATATCTGTGTAGGCAAGTGTGGTATTTTTGATATATCCGTCACAGGTGCCGATTAAGGAGGTACAGGTTGTCTGCACCTTGTCCTTTGCCAGTGCTCTGGCTTTATCAAGTGCTTCTAATTGTGCCTTTAATTTATCCAACTCTTCTCCGTCATACTCTTCAGATTTAATAAGTTTATCAATCTTTGAATAAGTTTCGTCTAAGGTAATATAGTCATTTAACATATTGACTACTTCTGCCATATCTCTACCAATATCATGCGTGAATACTTCGTCTGCGGTTGTATTGACACGAATACTCTGGTTATTTCCTACGTCATAGGAAATAATCTGATTGGCATTATCACTATCCGGGTCTGTCAGCTTTTCTGCATTGTATTCAATATATTTGGTACCTGCAACATAATTGTTGACATCCGGGTCAATATCCTCATATTTTTTTGCATAGAAGTAATGAATAGGGTCTAAGTCTCCCTCCTCCCACTCTGTCTTATCATAGGTAATATTGATAGTTGCATCAGAAGCAAGTGACGCAAGCTGTGCCTGAATATTGGTACCAAGCAACAGTTCCCCTGTTTCTGCCACGTAAACGATATTGTCTGCATTAGCTTCTCCAAGAACCTGGTCATAGGCATAGGTATAGCTGCCATCCGGATTACAGGTTGTCATAGAGGAATAACGGTTCGTAACGGTAAGGCTTGTTTCGTATTGAGAGCCAAGTGTATAGGAAGTGCCATCCAACTTACAGTCCAAGGTGGTTTTCTTATATACTTGACCTGTTTTACTGCTGGTTTCGTTAATCACTAACTGACCATTTACAATGGATAATTCTGTATTATTTCCTATGGGAACTACAGTTCCATTATTTGGAATTGTATAATCAGCTGTTGTTCCATCACTGTTTGTGACTGACACCTGCAGTTCTCCGGTTGCAGTCGCTGTCTGTGCTACAAACATTGTACAGCTTGTGGTATTAACTGTCACACCAGCTCCTAAAGTGGCGTCATTGGTCACTTCTGTATCCACCTGAAAACCTATCTGTACATTTGCTGCATCTGCATTATTTGCTGCCGTTGCATCAAAATCCAGATTTTTGTAAGCCATACGGATTCTTGGTACAACTACACTTTCTACCTCGTACTGAGTTGTGCTCTTTGTAGTAAAGTTACCTTCATTTATCGTTGCTAAATCACCTGTTCTGACAAAGACCTCTGTACCAAGGCAGGTGTTACTCCACTGCTCCGTGATTTCGTATTTTTCTGTTTTATCCTGCTGGAAGGTCAGTGAGGTATTTGTTCGATAGCCTGTAAAAATACTTCTGCCATCGCTGTCTGCATTACCTGTTGCATAGATTTCTGTAATATAGTTTGACAGGTTTTCTACAATAGCAGAACGGTCTGTCGCAGTTAATTCCCCATTAGCAGCCTGCACAATATACTTTCTTGCAGAAGTCAGAATATTAGAAACTGTATTTACTGCTGACTCTGTAAGCTCCAGCCAGCTTTCTGCATCCTCTGTATTTTTCTCATAATACTGGTCAATTTTATTCAAAGAAGCATTTAACTTCAAAGAACGAATAGCTATAACAGGGTCATCGGAAGGTCTTGTGATTTTTTTCATGGTTGACATCTGCTGTGTCAGTTTTTCCTGTAATGCTTTGTTGGTGTTGATGTTAGTCAACGCACGACTTTGCATCATTTTTGTTGTTATTCTCATTGCCATGGCTTACTACCTGCCCTTTCTTTTCATACTATACACCGGTTTCCTGAATCAGCTTGTCATAAATCTCTGTCAGAACCTGTATCATTTTACTTGATAAATTGTACGCAGTCTGATACGTAATCATATTTGACGCTTCTTCATCGGCATCTACACCGCTGATGGAAATGCGGTTATTTTCTATACTATTGGAAATATCTTCATAAATACCACTAAAGCTGTTTGCGCTTGCAGCATTTAATGCAGCATCGCCCATTAAGCAAACAAGGAAGTCCTCTGCCTTACAGCCTCGGAATTTCATCATGGAAGTATCTGTTGCCATAGACTTTAACTGGTCAATCATGTCATATTTGGATACACCATCCCAGGCACCGGTATGTGTCGCCATAAGATTGGGGTCATTTTCTATCTCTTTATTGACATTAAAATTGCCTGCTGTTAAATATTGGTAACCAACCTGTGAAGAGGAGGCACTTGTGACTTTCAAGGTCACGCCGCTTAAATTGTACTGCTCTCCTGTCACACCATCTGTTCCGGTCAGGAAATAATTGCCCTCGCAATCCTGACCTTCATAGTAGTTTGCTGCACCATCCTGTCCATAAATGGAATTAAAGGCTGCTGCATAGTCTCTGACCCATTCATTCATCTGCTCCAAATAATAAGCAATACCCTGATATTTGACCTGCTCACCAACCTTTGCGGTTGTACTTGCTTTTTCTGAAGTAATTGCCTCCGGATTTTTGGTTTCATCTGTAGAAAGCTGGAAAGTATAATAGCTGTTTCCATCCGCATCTGTTTCCATTACCCAGCTGTCATAGATATAATCCGTGCTGCCTATGGTAATACAGCCATTGGTCAAAGGAATCGTGCTTTTTGACATATCTGTCAGATAATCATCTGTTACCTTTATTTTTACGGTTTGTGCCCCGGCGTCTACACCGGCTACCTTTCCGTGAAAGGCTTCCCCATTATTACCATCTCTCATAGAGAATAAGCCTTTTAGCTCACCCTGTGTAGAATTTGCATATACGCCAAGGTCTTGCCCATTGTCTGTCCATACTACATCATACAGCCCATCTACATCATTCTGGTTGACCTTCTGATAAGTCTCTCTTGGTACACATGCCAGGGTTCTGTAATTGTATCCATCTACCAGAATCTGTCCTCCGGCAATTTTTACAACATATTCTGTGGCACCTGTTTCCAGTCCGTTTGCTTCATCTACGACATCGTTCTCTTCAATGCTCACGTCTACGATTTTGGAAAGCTCATCTACCAACAAATCTCTTTTATCTCTTAAGTCATTGGCAATACTTGAACCATCCATTTCAATGGTATTTATCTGCTTATTTAAAGAAGCAATCTGTGAAGCGATACCGTTTATCTGGTCAACTTCGATTTTAATTTCATCATTGATATCATTCTGCATAGACTGGAAATTATCATACAGAATATTGAAATACTCACACAAATTTCCTGCTGCCCCTATAAAGGATAAGGCATAATTGCTGTCTCCCGTATGTGTGGACAGACTTTCCATGGCTGCCAGATATTTATCAAAAATAGTGGTAAAGCCTTCTACTGCATTCGAGCCCTTTGTATCGTTGAGATAGTCTTCAATCAAAGCTGCATAATACTGCTTTTTTTCATATTCGCCAAGCTTGGAATTGTTATTCCAGTATTTTTCATCATAGAAAATATCTCTGACTCTTTCTGCACTTAAGGTATCTACACCTGCGCCGACACAACCATAGCTGGTAAAGGTCCGCAAAGCCTGCGCTGCTACCTGATTGACCACCTGTCTGGAGTAGCCGTCTGTCTCAATATTGGAAATATTATTGGCAGTAGTATTTAAACCTGCATTGGCTGCTACCAAGCCTTTGTAGGATGTATTCAGTCCTAAAAATGTAGATGGCATTCTAATCTCCTCCTTTTCATACTACTACTTAGGCTCCGATAGATAATAAAGAATCTAACAGGCTATTCACCACATTAATATATCTGCTGGCTGCATTGTAAGCGTTTTGATACATAATCATACGTTCCAGCTCTTCGTCAGAAGAAACGCCGACATAGCTTTGTCTGTTCGCTTCAATCTGCTCTGCGGAAAGCTGTTGGAATTCATACAGACTCTTATATACATCTCCTGATGTTGCCACCTGGGAAACCAGGTCAATATAACAGCTTTCAAAGCTGCTTTCCTTGGTTGCATTTGGATTTAAGTAGAGCTGATTTTTTTCAAAGGCATCTACCAATGCTGCACCAAGCACATAGTCTGTTTTTCCATCCTCTTTGACAAATCCCAGCTTTGTAGGTGTCTGTATTAATTCCTGATTTACCTTGATATTATTGGCACCATAACGTGTCTCACTAAGCTCCGGATTTTCTTCTACATATACCCAGTACTGATTGGTCGCCTCTCCGTCCTCATCATAAACCTGGAAATATTTTGCATGTCCTGCTGCTTCATTCTGCTCTGCTACAAATGCTGCAGTAGCATCTGCGTCACCTGTATGGGTTTTCTTTTCATAGGCATCTGTATTGGTTTTCTGGAACAACTGGATTGGTGTACCATCTTCATTACACAAATAACCTGATTTCGGGTCCGCATTATCGGCAAGCACCTGATTTATTACAGTTGCTACATAATGGACAATGTTATCAAACTCTGCCTCCATGTTCATCATGACTGAGTTTGCGATATAATCATTATAATAAGCTTTTCCCTGTTCTTCGTTATACTGGTTTATAGTAATGCCAAGGGAATTGAGCTTCTGCTCTGTCATTGTTGCTGCATCCAAATCTGTATAATTTGCTACATGGTCGCCACGTGCAAGCAACATTGCTCTTAATCCGCCTACATCTGTACCGGCATCTGTGGAAATCTCATCTGTCAGGTCAAACAGATAGGCAGAGGAATAATCATCATAAACTTCTCCGTTTGCATCTGTTTTCTGCAATACGTTCTGTTTCCAATACGGTGTATAAAAGCCTGTCTCCAAATCCTGCAGCATACCGATTTCAAACGCATTTTTTCCATAAACAAAGTCTACGTTATTGAAGCGTACGGAAACTCTGTTGTTTTCGTCCTCTTCATAAGTAATCGGACCATACTGGGAAAGCGTATCTAACAGTAAATCTCTTTCATCCCGTAAATCGTTTGCATTTTCCAGACCGCCGCACTCAATCGCTGCGATTTCATTATTTAATTCTGCAATTCTGGCACCAATTTCATTAATGGTGTCTACAGTTGATTTAATTTGTGAATTTAAGTTAGACTGATATTCCTGAAAGGATGCATATACAGCACTTGCATTTTCTGCAAAGGAGGCTGCCTTGGAAACCAGCAGGGAAATATAGGTGGAATCACTTGGTGATTTGGAAAGCTCTTCTATTGCTGTCCATAATCCCTCCATAGATTCTTTAAAGGCTGCTCCATCCAATTCACCTAAAATATCCTCAACCTCATTGATTGCTGCATAGGATACATCATAAAAAGAATATCTTCCGTTTACCGTACGATAGCTTTCATCCAGAAAATAATTTCTGATACGACGGCACTCGGAATACTTGACACCATCACCAATCTGTGATTTGGCAATGGACTGTGCGGTAGAAATTGTTGTGTAATTGACATCCGACTCTGCTACCTGTTGTCTGGTATAGCCGGTTGTATTGATATTAGATAAGTTATGAGCAGTGGTATTGAGCGCATTCTGCGATGTTTTCAATCCACTTGCTCCAACGTATAATCCCCCAAATAATGACATGGACTCACCTCGCGCAGTTATTGTCTTGCGTCGAAACGACCACATACATTACCCAGGGGACTTCCTGAATTAAATGCTTTTTTTGTATAATTGGCTGTTTGCGGCGCAGATTTCAGGGCTTGAAGCATATGTAAATTAAAACTTACCATGTCCATTGCATCCTCAAGGAGCTGTTGATTTTTTTCATTTCCCTGTCGTAATTGTTCAATGGTTTTTTTCAGCTTCGCATGTACATCCACCAACAGCTTTTGCTGATCCGGTCTCTTTTCAAGCATCTGAATTAGGTTTTTGAGTTTCAATGTTTCAACATCCCTGTTTACTACGTTGGCAATATCAGCCAGAACTTCCTGTCTGGATTTTTCCAAATGTTGGATTCTGCCTACGATATCCTGTTCATCTTCCGTGATTTTTCCCAGGCTTTTAATATCTCCCTGTATAATTGCGGGAGTTTTTTCATCGGCAAGGACTACCAAGCTTTCATACTCTGTATTTTCCTTGTCGAGAATTTCCACTAAATTCTCTAATAAACTAGCCACCTGATTACCTCACATTATGTTAACTAATACCGATTTTCTAAAATAATCCGTTATATTTTTCCAACAGCATGTCAGCAAATTCGTCAGCGGAAACCTCATAGGTTCCATTTGCAATCTTTTCCTTAATCGGATTTACCAAGTCCTCACGAATATCCGGAGTATTTGCAATTGCCTGCTTTGCTATCTGTGAATCTCTTCCTGCTGCGGAAAGCAATAGTTCATCCTTAAAGCTTGTTTTTGCTGCCTTTTTCTCCTCTGCCTTCTTTACATTGGAGACTCCATATATCTGTTGTATTTGGTTGTATGCATCTATACGCATCTTAGACTCCTCCTTTCTAATCTGTGTCACGCAACTTTCTCCCCTTATCGCGCGTGTGCCTACCATACGATAGATATATTTGTAACCTTTGTCAATACTTAGTTACTCATATTTTCTATTATGTTTATCGGATTTTTCTTCCAGGACTTAATAGAAAAGTAAAAATTTTCGCAAAAAATTGAGTTTTTTATTTTTTTCCTATTGACGAAAAGCAAATTTCTTGTTATAAGCGCTCTTCTTTTTCCAAGATATCTTCTATTTGTTTTAAATCTGTAATTTCATAAGCTACCGGCTCCTTTTGCAGATTGGGTAACCCATCCGGATTGTACCAGCAGGTCAGAATCCCTGCATTGTTACCGCCTCTGATATCACTTGTCAGAGAATCTCCGACAATCAGCACTTCTTCTTTTTTATAGGGTCCGATTTTTGCCCAGACGGCATCAAAAAATCCGATATTTGGTTTTTCTATCCCTATCTCATCCGAAATGAACCAGCCATCTACCATATGCTCCAAACCGGAATTTTTCAGTTTTCTGTGCTGCGCTGTGGAGGTGCCATTGGTAACAATATATTGCTTATACTTCCCCTGACATGCCTCAACGATTTCCTTTCCATATGGGTTATACACAGAGGTGTCCCCCAGCTTTTTCTGATATTCAGCATTAAAGGCTACTGCGATTTCCTCTATGGTCTTACCATTTTGGGGAAGTAACAGGGTACTTTTTTTCTCTTTTACCAAATCCATTTCTTTTGTGAAAAATTCGATAAATCTGCCTTCTAACACCTCTTTCTTGGTAATTTCATTCCTCTCCAGCTTCTGCCAGTATATGTGGTTGATAGCTGAATAACGACCCAGCATTTCCTCTGTTGTATTCTGGATACCCAAATCTTTACAGCACGCAAAAAAAGCTACCTTTTCTGCAATTTTAAAATTGAGCAAAGTGCCGTCTATATCCCATAAAATGACTTTAATCATATTGTATGCTCCTTATTTTTGCTTTCTCTCCATTTTGTCTCTTTTCCGAAACTGTGTCAAGTCAGTTATTTCTCCCTGTTTTACTGGTTTTCAGAGGTAACTAAGCTTTTTTCCCCTTTCTCCAAAAAACAAACAAAGTCAGAGGGTATCATGAAAAATCTTCATTTCCCTCTGACTTTGCTTTCATTTTTTATCGATTCATTTCCAGCTGTGGACCGGTAGACTGATGATTCTGAATGATGGTATCAATTTCCTTCAGATTGGAAGAAGGTAAATCACCAGGAATCGTATTTTTCACAGCAGCAGTTGCATTTCCGTATTCCATGGCTTTCTGGCAGTCCATATTGTGGGAAAGCAGACCATATAAAGCACCGGAAATGTATGCATCACCACTACCAATTCTATCAACAACGTCAATATTTTCGTAAGCAGGCTCCTGTACAAAGCGGTCATTGATGGCATCGTAGATGCAGGAACCAAAGGAATGAACCTTTGGCGAATGAACAACTCTTTGTGTCGCCGCTACCACACTGATTGGATATTCTTTCGTAAAGCTCTTCATCATCTCCTGCACGGTACCTTCCTTACCAAAGGTAAGTCTTGCCGTATCCTCAGAACAGAAGAAGACATCTACATAAGGAAGGATGGTTTCGATGCAGGCCTTTGCCTCAGCACCTGTCCAAAGATTTCCTCTAAAGTTTACATCAAAAGAAATGAGAGTACCATTTTCTTTAAAACGCTTTATCATTTCAATTGCAGTTTCACGTGTCTTCTGCCCCAGTGCTAACGTGATACCTGTGGTGTGGAAGCATCTGGTCGCACGGAACATTTCGTCAGGGAAATCGGAAATACTGATATCTGCGAATGCAGTATTTTTTCTATCATAAATAACATTTGGCTTTCTTGGATGTGCACCATATTCATAATAATAGATGCCGAGTCTGGAGTCCTTTGACTTATCGTATACTAAGTAGTCATCACTGACACCGCAGAAACGAACACGATTCTGAATATAGTTTCCAAGATCGTTTGCAGGTACTTTGGAAATCACACCTGTTCTAAGTCCAAGCAGGGATACACCGGACACCACATTCAGTTCAGCGCCGCCGGCCTGCTTTTGGAATGCATCTCCTCTTGTTAATCGTTCATTTACCGGTGGTGATAAACGTAGTAAGATTTCACCAAGTGCTAGTAAGTCAAATTCTCTTCTTTTCTCCATAACATACCTATGCCTTTCTATGTCATCATTGCGTTTTCAGAAATCAGGAAATGTAAGCGCTTACATTTCTACCCATATTAAGTGTAACATGAAGTTTCTGAAATAGCTAGAACTTTTTCACTATCCCGGTTTAAGATATTTATTTAACAAACCTGCGGTTCAACTATAATACCCCTAAGAATACATTTATTTTGTATTCTAAGGGGTAAATAGAGCTACACAGTTAGAATTATTCAGTAAAAAGTGGTGTAGAGTAATATCTGTCACCGCTGTCCGGTAAAAGAACAACGATAGTTTTTCCTGCATTTTCAGGACGCTTTGCAAGCTGAATACCAGCTGATAAAGCAGCTCCTGAGGAAATACCTGTTAAGATACCCTCTGTTTTTGTTAAATCCTTTGAAGTAGCAAACGCATCATCATTTTCAATCTTAATGATTTCATCATACACATTTGTGTCTAATACATTTGGTACAAAGCCTGCACCGATACCCTGGATTTTATGGGCACCCGGCCGACCGCCTGATAAAACAGGAGAAGCTGCCGGCTCAACTGCAACTACTTTTAAGTCCTTGCTCTGTTCCTTTAAGTATTTTCCTGTTCCTGTAATTGTTCCACCTGTTCCGACACTTGCAACAAAATAATCTACTTTTCCGTCTGTATCTTCCCAGATTTCAGGTCCTGTTGTTTCATAATGAGCTCTTGCATTTGCAGGATTATCAAACTGAGCAGGGATAAAGGAACCTTCGATTTCCTTTGCAAGCTCTTCTGCTTTTGCAATGGCACCTTTCATACCCTTGCTGCCTTCTGTTAATACGATTTCTGCACCATAAGCCTTTAAAATATTTCTTCTTTCTACACTCATGGTTTCAGGCATCGTTAAAATAGTACGATATCCTTTAGAAGCTGCAATTGCTGCTAAACCAATACCTGTATTTCCTGAAGTAGGCTCGATGATGACGGAGCCTTCCTTTAATAAGCCCTTCTCCTCTGCGTCTGCAATCATATACTTAGCTGCTCTGTCTTTTACGCTTCCTGCCGGGTTACGATACTCAAGCTTTACTAAAAGCTTTGCCTGTAAATCATATTTTTTCTCTAAATTTGTTACCTCAACAAGAGGTGTTTTTCCAATAATATCCAATACACTCTTATAAACGTTTGCCATCTTTTTTTCCTACCTTCCTTTTTCTTAATTTTATAACCCTTTTTTCATTGTGTCTATTTATTTTGCTACTGCCTTAAATGCTTCTGATAAGTCCTCGATAATATCATCAATATGTTCTGTACCAATTGATAAACGAATGGTATTTGGCTTAATACCCTGGTCTACCAGCTCCTTGGCATTTAACTCTGAATGTGTTGTTGATGCCGGATGAATCGCAAGTGATTTTACATCTGCCACATTTGCTAATAAGGAGAACAACTCCAGATTATCGATAAAGTCCTGTGCTGTCTTTTCATCGCCTTTGATTTCAAAGGTAAAAATAGAACCGCCACCATTTGGGAAATATTTCTTATATAATCTCTGCTGCTCCGGGTCAGTTGTGACTGCCGGATGATTTACCTTTTCTACCTGCGGATGCTTAGAAAAGAAATCTACTACCTTTAATGCATTTTCTACATGACGTTCCACACGTAATGATAAGGTTTCCAGACCCTGTAAGAAAATCCAGTTGTGAATAGGAGAAAGTGTTGCACCTGTATCACGTAATAGAATTGCTCTGATTCTGGTGATAAAAGCTGCCGAACCTGCCGCATCCACAAAGCTGATACCATGATAGCTCTCATTTGGCTCTGTTAACTGTGGGAATTTTCCGCTTGCCTTCCAGTCAAATTTACCTGCATCAATGATAACGCCACCGATTGTTGTTCCATGTCCGCCAATAAATTTAGTTGCAGAATGGATTACAATGTCTGCACCATATTCGATTGGTCTTACCAAATAAGGTGTAGCAAAAGTGCTGTCAATCACCAATGGGATTTTGTGCTTATGTGCAATTTCTGCGATTGCTTCAATATCTGCTACCTCTGAATTTGGATTTCCCAGGGTTTCAATATAAAGAGCTTTTGTATTTTCTTTAATGGCTGCTTCAAAATTCTTTGGATCAAGTGGGTCCACAAACGTTGTTGTTACACCAAAGTCTATAATTGTATGAGCTAAATAGTTATAAGTACCACCATAAATATTCTTTGCTGCTACAATATGGTCACCTGCAAGTGCCAGGTTCTGAATTACATAGGAAACTGCTGCTGCACCGGAAGCTACTGCAAGTGCTGCTACACCACCCTCCAGGGCTGCAATTCTTCGTTCGAACACATCCTCTGTCGGATTTGTCAGTCTTCCGTAAATATTTCCTGCGTCTCTTAAACCAAAACGATCTGCAGCGTGCTTGGAATTGTGAAAGACAAAGGATGATGTTTGGTAAATGGGTACTGCTCTTGAGTCTGTGACAGGGTCTGCACTTTCCTGTCCTACGTGTAACTGTAATGTCTCAAATTTTAAATCTCTGTCCTTATAACTTTTCTTGCTCATAGTGCTCATTCCTCCATATTGTATTATTCTTCTTCCTCGATACGTTCCTCTATATCATTTACAGGTTTTTTTAAGCCTTCAATTTTTATTCCGTTCTTTTCTGCGTAATCCCAAAGGGCTGCATGTATAGCCTCTTCTGCAAGCAGCGAACAGTGCACCTTTACAGGTGGAAGTCCATCTAATGCCTCACATACTGCCTTATTGGTAACCTGTAAAGCCTCCTGAACAGTTTTGCCTTTTACAAGCTCTGTTGCCATAGAGCTTGTTGCCACTGCTGCCCCACAGCCAAAGGTTTTAAACTTTGCTTCTTTTATAATGCCATTTTCATCTATATCTAAATACATTCGCATGATGTCGCCGCATTTTGCATTTCCTACGGTGCCGACACCACTTGGATTTTCCATTTCTCCTACGTTTCTTGGGTTGTTAAAATGGTCCATGACCTTTTCGCTATACATCGCCTAACCTCTCCTTTCCTGTTCCTTTACAAAATCCTCATATAATGGGGACATGCTTCTTAAGCGTGCCACGATTGTTTTCAAATTTTCAACGACCTCATCTATCTGCTCCTTTGTAGTCTCTTCTGACAATGTCAGTCTTAAGGAGCCATGCGCTATTTCATGTGGAAGTCCGATTGCCAAAAGTACATGAGAAGGGTCTAAAGAGCCTGATGTACAAGCGGAACCGGAAGACCCGCAAATTCCCTTTTGGTCTAATAAAATCAGTAAGGACTCTCCCTCAATAAAACGGAAACAGAAATTGGCATTACCGGGAAGTCTGTTGGTACGATGTCCGTTTAATCTGGTATAAGGAATTTCTGCTAAAACTCTGTCGATTAAATAATCTCTAAGTTCTGTTTCCTTTTTTACATTTTCTTCTAAGGTCTTCTGCGCATAGGCTGCTGCTGCACCAATTCCTACGATACCCGGTGTGTTCAAAGTACCCGCCCGTCTGGAGCGTTCCTGCGCACCACCATGGATGAAAGAACCGATTTTGACAGTTTTTCTGATATATAAAAAGCCAATGCCTTTTGGTCCATGAAACTTATGTCCACTGGCACTTAACATATCAATGTTCATCTCATCCACATTTAACGGAATGTGTCCATATGCCTGTACTGCATCTGTATGGAACAGAATACCATGCTCATGAGCAAGCTCCCCGATTTCTTTGATTGGTTCAATTGTTCCAATCTCATTATTGGCTGTCATTACAGAAATTAAAATGGTGTCAGGTCTGATTGCCTTTTTTAGTTCATCCAGTTTCACAACACCATTTTCATCCACGCCTACGTAAGTAACCTCAAAGCCCTGCTTTTCCAAATACTGACAGGTATGCAATATCGCATGATGCTCTATTGTTGTGGTAATGATGTGTTTTCCTTTTTCAGCATATTTTTCTGCGGTTGCCTTAAGTGCCCAGTTATCTGACTCGCTGCCGCCCGCTGTAAAATAGATTTCATTTGGCTGTGCACCAATCACCTTGGCTACTTTTTCTCTTGCTTTATCTACGACTGTCATATTTTTACTTGCAAAGCTGTAAATCGCAGAAGGATTTCCATAGCTTTCGCAAAAATATGGCTTCATTTCTTCATATACTTCATCCAGCACACGTGTTGTGGCTGCATTATCTAAATAAATCATGTATTTTGTCCTTTCTATTTTTTCCAATTTCCTATATGATTACTATGATATTGTTTTTAAGAAAAAGCGTACTGCGTACGCTCCATCGTTATTATGCATTAAATGCTATAATCGTTTGCACTCTTTTCCTGCTGAATATCCAGTAAATCCTGTAAAGTAGTAGTATCAATTACCTGATTGATTGCATCATAAATGCGGCGGTAAATCTCTACTGTTGCACAACCACCATTTTTTTCACATGGCATGGCATTTTCTGACAAGCACTCTACCGGAGCCAAAGACCCTTCCGTAAGTCTTAAAATCATTCCAACCGTATACTTATCCGCCGGTCTGACCAGCTGATATCCGCCCTGTGCACCTCTTGTACTTCGTACAAAACCTGCTTTATTCAATATGGCAATAATCTGTTCCATATACTTTTCTGAAATACCTTGTCGTGCAGCAATATCTTTTAACTTTACAGTTTCTTCACTATGAGCAGCCAAATCTAACATAATTCGTAATCCGTACCTACCCTTAGTAGAAATCGTCATATTCTTACACCCTTCTTTCTGCTTTAGCAGATTCCTCATCAATGCTTGAAAGCTATCTCTTCAAGCTTGCACTTCAACTTTCTATGTTGTATTTATACCACTCAATTCCTATCACGTCAATAGGAATTGTAATAAAAAACAAAATAAAATTGGAAATCCCATATCAAAAAGGATAATTGTCCCTGCCTTTCTATGATAAAACTCCTTTTCCTTATCATAGAACACTTGTGAAATACCAAATCCTGCGCACAAAAACCACATGGCAAGCTTCATCCCTTCCTTAAGCATAGAATACCTGGCTGCTCTTTCCTTATTCTTTCTTTCTACTTCCTGTGAAAAAAGCTGCTTTTTTTCTATATGAAAGGTGCTGTCTCTCATACTTTCCAAAACAGCCTCAAGCTCCCTTTCTTCTATCTGCCCCTGTAAGAGCTCCCGATAGCGTGCATTGGATATATGATTAAAAAGCACTGCATAGAAACATTCTTCTATTGCTTCGGTCAGCAGCGCATCCTCTCTCTCGTAAACAGGAATACACCACGTCAGATTTTCTCCCTTCTCCAACCTCTCAGACAAATCCTTTGGTAAAACAAATCCACAGGCAAGCTCTCCTTTCCGCACTGCCTTTTTCATGCTTTCCTCATCCTGATAGCTTTGAAAAGCAAATGCACGATTTCCAGATGAAAGCGCCTGATACCAAATACCTTCTTCATCATAGACGCCAACTGAAATAACCGTTTCTCCTGTCTGCTCCAAATAACAGACTATATGTAATAGAAAAAAAGGAACAAAAATGCAAAGCCAAAATCTATAGTCTCTGCATAATCTCTGTAAAAGAATGCATGATACCGGTTTTTGATAAAATCGCGTCTTTTTCGTTCTATGCAAAGCCCCTTCGCCTTGGAAAAGAATACGTAATTTCATAACAATTACCTGTGCTGCCAGGAAAATAGCTGTCCACACAAAACAGGATAATTGGCAATTATTTGCAAGTTCTGTCTTGCATAACATGGATGATACCCCATTTCTCCAAGCATAACATGGCAGAAATCTTGCAAATGTCTGGATATTATTAGATAGAAGTACTTCTGGCAAAAAACATCCACTTAAATATCCTGACAATATCATCATCAGACTTCCAAACAGCACAACATATTGCTTTTTCCCACAAAGGCTGTTAATAAAACTGCTGTACGCACCAATGCTGCAGGCAAGCAGCAAAGCTGTCAAAGAAATTCCTCTCCACATCACCAATCCAATCAGAACAAGAAATGACACAAATGTCATGTGCAAAGCAGTCTGCAATAACACAGCTATCCCCAATCTTTCCTGAAACAGTTGTTGTTGCTTTGCATCTCTCTCCAGACAAAAGCATAAAAACATAGGCATACATAGAAAAAACAAAGTAAATCCTGCTGCTATATAATAATTTTGAATACCCTGTCTATTTGTAAAAGAAAGTGTCTGTGTATAAAAAAGCTGTTCTCTGTTTGCAACCAATTCCAAATTCTGTGTATTTATTCTGTCACAGAAAGAGGAAAGCCCAAGCCCTACTGCCGCATATATTTGCATCTGTGCTGTCTGTAGCATCGATATCCCGGCGTTACCAAGTTCTTCGAAAAGGACCTCAAAGCTTGAAAGTTCTTGGGAAAGATAGAGAACCGGAACTTTATTTTCCCCGTTTAAAATACTTTCTACCATCCCCTGTGGCATTACAAAGAGTGCCTGTAGTTCTCCTGTCTCCATGCTTTCCATTCCCTGTTCTTTGGAACAGGCTCTGAAATGGCACCAGTCTGTCACAGATGATAATTCCTCAAAATAAGCTGCTGCCATCCTTGTCAGTTCATCCTCAGCCACATACCCAATTTGGATTCCCGTCTGTTTTCCCTCTGTCAAAAATCCATATGCACACAAAATAGCCATACCTGTCACAAGGACAAATATGGCTATTGCCAATAAGCTCTTTGGTAGCTCTTTACACATTCTTTTTTCTTCCAGTCTTATCCATGCCGCTACTCTTTTCATGTATGCCTCCAACTATCCCCTGTTATTGGAATAGAGAAAAGAAAGAACTGCCTGAAAGCAATGTTTTTCCTAAGCTCTTGATTCCCTCATATACTAATCCGAACAGTTCTGCACGATTCATGGCAAAAATGTCCTTTGCACCTTCTACATCCATTTCGTCTACAGCGACTGTTTTATCGCCATTTACCTTCATAGAAACTTCTCCGGCAGCACGCAAAAGTTCCTCTCCATTTTCCTTTATATACAAATCTGCAATTTGAAAATCAAATCCCTCACCGGATGTTAAAGAGAGAAAGCTTCCCTTTAAAGATATATCTATCAGCTGTTCTTCCTCTACATAAGAAGCCTTCATGCAATAATTTTTACTGTCTGCATCCCATATCTGATTGCAGTCTACAAGGTTGCTTCCATTCTCTGTTATCAGAATTGTTTCCGTACTGGTTCCATCTGTTTTTGTTATCCTTCTTTCTATTTCATAAATGCCTGTCTCCACACCCTGCCTCATGAGTGTGATAGAAAACAGCATATCTGATAAGGAATTTTCTTCTCCCAAAGGCTCCATGCTGAAAGACAATTTCATTGCATCCCCCAATGACACAGGAGAAGCAGTCTCCACACCTGTCAGATGTCTGCTTGTATCCATATAGCAGTTAAGCACCAAATCTTCTGTATAGTCAGTCTCAAAAATACCTTCAAAACGTGCTCTATGCTGCTCATTTACAAATAAATGCCCTGCCTGATTTTGATACAAATCGCTATGCAGACAGACCCTTTCCAAATAATGCATCATATCATTCACAGCATAAGCATCCAAAGTAATTGTTACAGGTCTTCCCTTTTGCGTTTTTGTGCCATTTTTCACTGTAACATAGCTTTTTAAAGTTTTTGCATGCTCCAACAGATACTGTTTCATTTCCTGTAAGGCTTCCCAGTCTGTCATAGTTCCCTTGGTAAAAGCACTGATGCTTAATCCTTCCGGTATACTTATCTGCATAGTTTCAGCAAGTTCTGAATGATTAAAATCTGTTCCGAAAGTAGAAAGCTCCACAAAATAGCAGTCGGGAAGCAGTGTCGGTACTGTCACATAGGCTCTGTCGTCCTGCACATAGAGCTTTCCCTGCAACAAATCCAGCCCCATAACACCAAAACCGATATCTGCCTTCATTTCCTTTGCCTGATTATCATAAATTCCATCATACGCTACCGTTATCTGGTCCATCGTATAGGTATCTGAAGACAACCCGGAAAAAGCAAAAGCCGGCGAAGAAATCGTCACATCAAAGGTGTCATGATAAGCCTCTTCCTGTCTTTTTTGATAAATAGAAAGCGGAGATAATTCAAAAAGCGCAGGCTTTTCCAATGTTTCAAGTTCCTTTTGTACATTTTTTGCACACATCAAAAGCCTGATTTCCGGTCTGGCATACACACAGATGCCTGCACCTGATACAAGCACTACTATCAATAGCACTATCCACCATTTTTTGTATTTACTCCATATTTCTTTTCCATTCATATTGTATACACTTTCCTTTTTCTATTTTTATCATTTGGGTACATATAGCAAAATCTGCTTCCTCATGGGTTGCAAAAATAACCGTATGTCCGGTATTGGCATACTCCTGCAAATACGCACGAAGCCTCTTTTTCGAGCTCAAATCCAAAGCTGCACAAGGCTCATCCAGGAGCAGGATATCCGGTTTCCCGGCAAGTGCACAGGCAATACTTACTTTTTTCTTCATACCACCAGATAGTCTGGCACAGGAAAGTCCTGCCATTTGCGTCACACCAAACTCCTTTAGAAATCCATTTTCCATACTTTCTGCCAGTTCTTTTCTGTTCTGATACCATAGGCACAA
>CAMBAN010000053.1 GCA_945864145.1 uncultured Lachnospiraceae bacterium
ATATAAAAGAAAGTCGCCGGAGATGCAATGGCAGGTACAATTAATGGAATAAAGGAATTGTCCAGATTAAGCTTACCAATCACCTGTAAAAAACCAAGCGCTGTAACCTGTGTAGGTATCATCATAATCATTAAAATAAAGGTAAACATAAATTTCTTTAATTTGAAATTATATGCATGGATTGCATATGCCGTCATCGTAGAAAAATAAACCGATAATAAAGTTGATGTTGCTGCGATGATGAAAGAGTTTATCATACCTGTCCATACGGGAAGATTACCATGCATCATGCTGGACCAGTTATCCAACAAATGGGAACTTGGAAGAGGGGTAAAGCCCTTTGTCAGTTCACCATGAGAACGTGTCGCATTAATAAATAACACATAAAACCAGAATAAACATAGGAATGATACCAGTGCCAATACGATATAGGCAACTGTTCTTCTTCCTCTTATGCCCATTTCGTTTCCTGTTTTATATTTCTTTTTTTCGCTCATTTCCTAGTCCTCCTTATTTGCATTTGTCATTTTAAAGACAATCAGGCTTAAAATACCTGTTACGATGAACAGAAGGACGGATAACGCACCTGCCATACCATAGTTCTTGCTGAACAAATGCTTATTCAAATACATAATCAGAGTCATAGAAGAACGCATCGGTTCTCCACTTCCGTTTGTCAAAATCTGCGGTACATCGAACATCTGCAGACCACCAATCAGAGAAGTAATCATAACATATACTAAAATTGGTTTTAATAATGGTAAGGTAATGCGGAAAAAAATCTGTTTTGAGGTTGCACCATCTACCTGTGCTGCTTCAAATAAGGAAGTATCAATTCCCATCATACCTGCCATTAACAGGATTGTTGTATTACCAAACCACATAACAAAATTCATAAAGGCTACAAGGCTTCTTGTTCCCCAAACGTTTGCAAAAAATTTAAATGGCTCCTGTATAATTCCTAACTGCATTAAAATGGAATTCACAGGACCTCCCTCTGAAAACAAAGTAAAGAATAACATAGCAAATGCAGATGCCATAATCAGATTGGGCAGATAAATTACTGTCTTAAAAAATCCCTGTCCTTTTAAGCGAAGGCTTGGATTAGAAAACCATGATGCCAGCAATAAGGATACTAAAATCTGTGGAATAAAGCCCATAACCCACATAATTAAGGTATTTTTTGCATAAATCCAAAGATCCGGATTCTTTAAAATAGCAGCATAATTATCGAAACCTATGAAATTAGGTCCAATCTGTGTCAGTCCAGAGCGGTAATTCTCATAAAAACTGTTTGCGATCGTGGTTACTAATGGTACAAATTGGAATATCAGATACACTACAACAAAGGGAATCAGAAAAATATATCCCCATTTATTATAGCTCACGACCTTACCTCTCTTTGCGCTTTTCATCTACACTTCCTCCATTCATGCTCATTCTATAGCATTTATGACTTTTGTCATTTTGTATTCAGTACCTGTACCAGCTGATACAGGTACTGAAAGTTGAAATATATAATTAGTAAGTAAGTTCCGGATATTTCTCTACAACAGCCTTGTAGAATAATTCCTTAGCTTCCTCTAAGGTTGCGTTTCCTTCGAAGTAATTCTTCATTGCTCTCTGGAACTCTTCTGTACATCCAAGGTCATAAGCAGAAAGATTGCTTAAGTCAAGGTTCTCAACACCTGCACAATAGATACCTAATGGATTCTGTCCGCCTAATACCTTGCTTGAGTAGCTTGTATCCTGAGCCATTGCATCCATAGCAGGCTTGTTGTTTACGAAATCATCGTCTTCTACTACGATGCTCTTCATGATTTCTTCGTCACATGTTAATTTTAACATAATATCTTTGATTGTTGCTACATTATCTGTTCCTGCTGCTGCACAAATCCATGTACCGCCCCAGAAGAAGCCCTGTGGTCCTTCTGTAGCTGCCCAGCCACCCTGGTTACCAATACTGCCTTCCTGGTCTGCTGCCATACAGAAGTTAATTAACCAGGCTGGTCCAAAATAGCTGAATACTTTTCCTTCCGGATAGAAGCCCTTTGACCAGTCATCGCCCCACATATCATGAGTTGCTACTTCGCCTGCATCTACTAATTCCTTAGACATTTCTACCCATTTCATAATGTTTTCATCAATATTGATTTTTCCATCTACAACCCATTTTGATGATACATTGTTAGAGAATACACGGTATGAATCGTTTGCAGAAGAAGCAATCTGGTAACCTGCTGCCTTTAATTCATCTGCTGTAGCACGATAGGTATCCCAATCACATACTTTTTTCTGTACTTCTGCCGGATCATCTGTTCCAAATACTTCCTTTGCAATTTCACGGCTGTAGAACATTACGCCAGGACATCCCTGCCAGGACAGACCCTTTAATACACCATTGCTGTCTGTTACGATATCCTTTGTATACTGATACTGATTTGCTGTATCTGCATCTGTAATTCCTAAATCTGCGATTGGCATTGCATAGTCTGAATCTACATACTTTAATGCATAATCTGCTTCTACAAGGAATAAATCTACTTTGCTGTCTGTTGCTGCACTTTCCTGTCCAAGTAATGCTTCATCAAGGTTGTTCTGGTATGCATTGTCTGTATTTGGAGTCATGTTCCATACCACTTCAATATCACCGATTTTACCATGAGTTGCATCTACTTCTGTATATCCAGGATAATGTGCCTTTAAACGTCTCTGGAATTCATCGTTCCAGCAGTATACGTTAAGAACCTTTCCTTCTTCTGCTGATGTCTCTGTTACAGCTGCTTCTGTTGCTGTTGTATCTGCTGTTGCAACAACCTCTGTTGTCTCTGTTGCTTTGTCTGTTGTTGCAGTATCTGCTGTCTGGCTTCCACATCCGGTAACCATTCCTGCTACCATGGAAACTGCAAGTAATGTGCTTAAAGCTTTTTTCTTCATGTTTCTTCCTCCCTTATTAACTATAAGTTGTTTGCTTTACAAGTGTTATTATAGATTTCATAACGGTTTCATTATATAAAATTGATTGAAAAAATATCAAATTCATGACCTACTTTTTTTGATTTTATGACATGAATATTTCCACTTCTGTTTTTTCCGTTAATATTTCCTCCGGAATATAATTTCCTGCTACTTCATTGCCGTTTACTACCATCTTCTTTACGCCCGACTGTACATGGGCATTGTTATTGACAACGATATGAAGCTGTTTTCCTCTAAATACTTTATTGATTTCCAAGCCATCCCATTCTGCCGGAATAGAAGGATCTACCTTTAAGCCATAGAAATCAGGTCTCATACCAAGAATACCCTCTACACATCCTACCATAACTGTAGATGCAGTACCTGTTAACCAATGTACATGCGAACGTCCAAAGTATAAGCTATGCTTTCCTTCTGTGAACTGTCCGTAACAATATGGCTCCAGCACACGAACTTCTGCTTTATCATTCTGAGCTGCCGGTGCATTTTCCATGAAGTAGGTAAATGCCCTGTCTCCATGTCCCATCAGTGCCTCAGCTAAAATCAACCAGCCTTGAGACTGAGAGAAAATACCTGCATTTTCCTTAGTTCCTGCATTATAAATAACTGCCAAAGCGCCATCAAAGGCCTCTGCATGATATGGTGGATCCATAAGAATAGCACCATAAGCAGTGTTGAGCTTTGTGAAGACATTTTCCATAGCTGCCTCAGCCTGTTCCTTTGATGCAAAACCACTGATTACGCTCCAGCTCTGAGGATTTAACCACATATTTGCTTCTTTATCTGTTCTAAGCCCGATAGCTTCGCCATCTTCTGTATAACCACGGATAAATCTATCCTCATTCCAACATGTTTTTTCAATGACTTCATGTAACTTATTCTGGCTCTCTTCCAGATATTTCAGATACTCTGTATCTTTCTTATACTCTGCAAACTGCTTCAATATTGTCATTGCATAATAGAACTGTAATGCTACGAAGGCTGACTCGCCATTAGCGCCAAGTCTGAGGCAGTCATTCCAGTCTGCATAAAGACCTGCCGGCATTCCATGCTTTCCAAGACGTTTCATAGAGAAGTCGATAGCACGTTTTAAATGTTCATAAACAGTTCCTTCCTCTTTATTTGCAAAAGGAATCACTTCATCAATAAATTTTAAATCACCGGTTTCTGCAATGTATTTATATACAGTTGGGAAAAGCCAAAGTGCATCATCTGCTCTATAGGCAGGATGTCCTGTTTCTTTCACATAGGATGCGTCATCCGGTGTATCTTCATGACCTGCATGATGTGTAAACTTCACAAGTGGAAGTCCACCACCATTATTAACCTGCGCAGAAAGCATGAAGCGAATCTTATCTGCTGCCATTTCAGGAGCTAAATGGATAACGCCCTGAATATCCTGTACGGTATCACGATATCCATATCCGTTTCTGAGTCCACAGTATATGAAGGATGCAGCTCTGGACCATATAAATGTCATAAAGCAGTTATATGCATTCCAGGTATTAATCATAGTATTGAATTCCGGGCTTGGCGTCTTAACCTGGAAGTTAGAAAATCTCTTGTTCCAGAAAACAACAAGCTCATTCAATTCCTTTTCACAGGTTTCCTGTGGATTGTTATATCTGTTCATGATTTCCGTAGCTTCTTTATCATATTTCATGCCTAATACAAACGCAATTGCCTTTGTTTCTCCAGGCTGAAGTGTGATGTCTGTTGCAAGTGCGCCGCATCCGTTTCCGTTGTAGCTGAGCGTATCATTCAATTTTCCGTTTTCTACTCCAACAGGATTTGCATAGCTGTGATATCTGCCAAGGAATTTCTCTTTATCTCCACAGTAAGAAGTAGCTTTTGCACCACATAATCCAAAGAATCTCTCAACTACGATTTTTTCATCAACAGTCTTACCATCTTCAATTTCATCAAGATTTCCATGAATCAGCTGCCTGATACGGTCATCATGATAATAAGTTCTTGTAATAAACTGTGAATACTGAAGGTTAACCTGATCCTGTTCATAATTGCTGTTATTTGTAAACTCAGCATAACCTGTAACAGTCAGTTTTCTTACCTTATCAGACTTGTTTGTTACTGTCAAATTCCACACTTCATAGGACTGATCCAAAGGTACGTAATAAAGTGCTTCTGAATGAATATCGCTGTAATCCGCATTGATTCTGGTATAGGACATACCATGGTGACATTCACTCTTATATTCATTCAAGTCTTTTCCAACAGGCTGCCAGGAAGCTGACCAATAGTCTTTGCTGTCATTATCACGCAAATAGATATATCTGCCCGGCTGGTCAAAATTGTTAAATACATATCTTAAAATTCTGCCATTTGCACCTGATTTTGCAAAGCTGTAGCCGCCTGCATTGTTGGATATGATAGCACCATATTCCGGCGAACCTAAGTAGTTCGCCCAAGGTGCCGGTGTATCCGGTCTTGTAATTACATACTCTCTTTTTTCATCGTCAAAATAACCATACTGCATTAGTTCTTTCTCCTTTTTATTTATAGATTTTGCTCTGTTTCAGAGTTTTCTTCTGTTTCCTCTTCCACTTTGCTATCTATCTTTTTGATATTTTCTATAGATTCTTCTGTTTCAGAAGTTTCTTCTGTTATTTCTTCTGTGCTGTTTTCTTCAGTAGTATCCTCTGTTTCTGTAACCGCTTCTCCTGTTTCAGAAGCTGTTTCCGACTGTTCCTCTACTACCTCTTTTTCTTCCTTTTTCTCAATTTTATAGGAAGCTGTTGAAACTTCCTTTAGGCTGATATCGTCGATTTCAATAGTAGATGCCGGTGTATCTTTTCCAGCGATAACCCCCATTGATAATACAAAAGTGATATTCGTGTCAGTTTCTTTATCAATATATAATGGAACTGTTACTTCCTTCAGTTGCTCTTTTGCTAAATCTATGTCTGCTCCGCCGTACCAGTCATATGTTTCAGTCAACAAGGCTGCTTTCACAGTTCTAGCCTCATCAGATTTTAATTTCAAAGACAGTTCATAATTTTTTCCTTTTTCCAAAGTAATACCGGACTGCTTTAACTGGATATGCCATTCCTGTTCTCCTACATTTTCAATCCGGTAAATTGCCTTACTGTCTTCATAGGTAACAGTGGCTTTACCAGGTGCTGTAATTGCATTTTCCCATTTATCTGTACCATTAGAAAAATCACCATTCTGAATAAGTCCATCTCCCTTTGGAGTTTCCGGAATCTGTGGCTCCTCTGTTTCTTCCAATGTGATGTTATCGATAAATACGGTATGCTTTTCTGTGATACGTTCGCCGTTTACAGCGCCCATTGAAATACTGAGAATCGTCTTCTCATCGGTATCATTTTTCATTTTGAAAACATGCTCATAAGTCTGATATTCACTGTTAACCTGAATCTTTTGTGTTCCTGAGTAAGGAATCCAGTTATCGTCATTGGAACCGTCTCTTTGTAATGCGTACATGATAGTACGGTCTAAATCTGACTTCGCAGTAAAGGTAATCTTATACCACTTTCCTTCTTCAAGCTTGATATTATTTTGTTTGAGCTGAATCATCCAATCCTGGTCTCCGGTATCTTCAATCGTAAAGCCCATTGCTGCATTTTCTTTCAATTCATCTACGCCATAGGAAACCTTTGCTGATTCATTGATATAGATTTCGTATCCTACTGTACCATTGACAAAATCGCCATTGACAATCATGCCGTCTTCCTGAATTCGTACATTATTTAAATAAGTAGTACCTGCTGTGCCTAACAAAAATTCCAAATCAGTAGTTTTTAAAGAATCCTCTGTATTAAATACAAAGGTATAAGTTTCTTTGTTTTTCTTTACCGGAATCACAAATGTCTGACCTGCTATTTTCGCTTCAATCTCCTTTTCTTCTGTGCCATAAGCGTCTACTGTAAATTTGTAGGTCTTACCTCCACTTAATGCCACCGGTGACTGTTTTAAAATTACTTCATCCAATGCTGTTACTGTTTCCGGCACTTGAACCTTAAACTCTCTTTTCAGATTGTCATTTGTCACATATGCTTTTGCACCTTCACAGCGATTGTCAATTTCCCAGTAATTCAGTCTGTCACTGCCTTCATTGAATGAGCTGTTATAAATGTAATTACCATCCGGTAAAACGCTTTTTTCCTCATCCTTAATTGTAATCTTTTCAACTTTTTCCACTCTTACATTGTCAATGAATACAGTAGCTGTGGATTTCTGATTACCTAAGTTAAATTCTACTCTGCCATTTGCATCACTTTCTGAGGTCATATCAAATTCATATTCAAATTTCTGTGCTTCTGTCGAAAGATTTAACTTTGTATCTGCAAAATATCTGCTGTAATTCAAATCCGGTGCTGTCACACTGGTAATCATCGTTCTTGCTTCTTTTGCATATGCATCAAAAGACAGTCTGTATTTCCATCCCTTTTCCAAAGGAACATCTGCCTGTACTACCTGAATACTGTAGTCCGCTGTACCTTCCTTTTCTGTAGAAATCTCCAGTTTACCATCTGTAATCTGTGCATTTCCAACACCACCAAGTGTTGTTAGAAACTGCCAGTCCTGTCCATTTTCCAGAGATTCATTTGTAGAAAAGTCTGCATTATTCAAATAGTTTCCTGTTTCATCCGGGTCTCTAAGGACTACTTCCTTTTCAGGTTTTGTGACATTCTCGTCATATTCATCCTTCTGATATACCTTCACATAATCAACAACCAGTCTTGCATTCTCATCAAACTGTGTTGTTTCATCTGGATAGCCTACCCAGCTTCCTCCTACTGCCACATTCAGTATCATATAAAATGGCTGATCATATGGTGCTGGATATGCGACCTCGCCAAAGCCATTTCTCTTTGTGAACCAGTCTTTTTCTGTGAAGTATAATACATCATCCACATAGAAACGTATCTCGCCCGGCTCCCATTCACAGGCATATACATGATATTCGCTGGAGAAATCACCTTTGGTTAATTTGTATGTACCTTGTCTTTGTGTATGTGGTTCTCCAAAATGCAAGGTACCATGTGCTGTCTTTGTATTGTCGCCAAGTACCTCCATGATGTCGATTTCTCCGCATTTAGGCCACTGTCCGTAAAAGCTCTCATCAGTAGGCATCATCCAAAATGCAGGAAGAAATCCTTTTCCGCTTGGTACTTTTGCTCTTGCTTCAAATCTTCCATATTTGAAATCATGCTTATTTTGTGTATTTACTCTGCCTGAGGTGTAATAATCTTTACCGTCTTTCGTTGTTTTTATAGCCTGAATAATCAGATTACCGTCTTTTACATAGATATTTTCATCAGAATCAACATACTCCTGCCATTCCTGATTTACCCAGCCAGGCTCATGAAGCTCTACATTCCAATCATCACGGTTAAGCTCATCACCTTCAAAACCGTCTTCCCATACCAGCTTGTATGCTGATTCAAGCTGTGGCTTAGTCTGATTTCCGGTTGTGTTATTTTCTTCTGTGGAAGAACTGCTTCCAGAAGAAGGATTCTCATTTTCACTTTTAGAAGGATTGCTTACCTGAGGGACTTGTGGCTTTTCTGCCTCTGCCACCTTTTGTTCCACGATATTAACCACCTCCTTATTCTCCTCTTGTTTTTCAGGTTCTTTGTTCTTTATCTGCATTTTTCCGGTCCCTTTTTGCTTTTTTGCAACCTGTTCTTTCGCATCTGCCTGCTCATTTAGCTGTGTACTTGCTTCTTCCTCTGTCATTTCCGTCGTTGTCAGCTCTTTTGTTTCTTCTGCAATTTCCTGTTCTGTTAAGGATTGCTCTTCCTCTGTTGTTTCCTGTGTTTCAACAACACTCTGCTTACTACTCTCTGTTTTTGAACAGCCTGCTGTTCCTAATGCCGCTGTTGCAACGATAACAGCCACAAGGCTCTTTGTTCCTATCCCCCTACTCCTTCTTTTCACAACCTTCCACTTTGTCATACTTATACCCTCACCTTTCTCTAAAATGTATCCGTAATAATCACCTTCCCTGGGTGGTTACTGACTACATCATAGCAAAAGGACTTTTTCTTAAATACCAGTTTGCTGTCCAAAATATCAGAATGATGCTGTGGTTTTTATTGAAAAAATATAAAAATCATGTCATAATAGTTCCAATTCAAAAAAACGGAGGAAATCTATATGAATCTACAACAGGAATGGTATATGAAAGAACTGAAAATGAGTGAAGAAGATAAGCCGCATCGTCCCTTAGAGATAGAATATTCTTTCTATACAGCAGTCAGTTGCGGCGATATGGATTATGTAAGAAAAAACATCAAAGAAGGTGCTTTCCGCAATCCCGAAGGAATGGGACTTCTATCCCGTAATGCACTTACAAACCTCAGATATCATTTTGTTGTCACGGTAGCTATGATTACCCGACACTGTGTAGAAGCCGGCATGGAGTTGGAACAGGCATATAGATTGAGTGACTTCTATATTTTAAAAATGGATTCCTTATCAACCATAGATGACATTGCTGCTCTTCACGACAGCATGGTTCTGGATTTTACAGGAAAAATGCTCTTATTAAAAAAACAATCCATTATTTCAAAATCTATCACTATGTGCATTGAATATATCTATAATCATATTCATGACCGTATTACCATCGAAGATTTAGCTGCCTATACTGACTTATCTCCCAGCTATCTATCCAGACTTTTTAAGAAAGAGCTTGGTATCTCAGTCAGCGAATATATTCGGGAAAAAAAGATAGATAAAGCACAGAACCTTTTGAAATACTCTGATTTCACGCCGGTTGAAATTGCTAATTATCTATCCTTTTCCTCACAGAGTCACTTTATCCAAACCTTTGAAAAAATGGTTGGAATGACTCCTAAGAAGTATCGTGACCGTTTCTACCGTACTTCCTGGTAACTCTCATTTTATCCTAATTCTACATAAATTCTGTGGGTTAATCCGGTAAGTTCGCTTAACTGCTTCTTATCCATTAATCCACAGTCTTGCATACATGAAAATTCTATCGTATCATCGCAAACTGCTTTCTTTATATGATACTGTCCATAATCAAGACCTTTGGGATTTGCATATACCACTTCCAGTTCCTTATCTGCAAATAGAAGCTTAATAGACGCCATTCCCTTTTCATCAAACTGTTCTTTTACAAGCTTTGGCTGTATCAATAAATCGCCAACCTTACCACGTACACCAAATACTTCTGTTACCATAGTCAGCATATACCAGCTTGCCGCACCTGTCAGATAGTGATACAAGCCTCGTCCCTGTGCATTAAAATATTCAGGAATACCCGGATATATCTTACTGGTTTCAAAATCCAAGGCAGTATCAGCCAATGTCTGCAATGCCTTATAGCCTTCCTTTACAAAACCTCTTTGATACAACGCATTCGCATACATAACTGTCATATGGGAAAATACTGCTCCATTTTCTTTTTCTCCATATGCAAAACCAAACATTCTTCCCAAATCAAATTTCTGCTCATGGAAATTTGTATTTAGTCGATATCCACCAACTTCCTTTGCATAGAGATAATGGTCTGCACTTCGACAGATGCTTGCTACCTGTTCTTTTTTTGCTGTGTGACTCATTACTGCAAACACCTGACCTGTCAGCATCATTCTGACACCACTGTCAAAAAATCCTTCTACTTTTTTCTTATGGTCATCATAATAACTGTTGAACCAGCCTTCTTCGTTTTCTCCCTGTATCCACTCTGATTGTCTGATATGTTCCATCATCCACTCTGATTTACGACAAAGCACTTCGATTATGTCTGCAATCGGAACCTGTACTTTTTTACCACTGATATTGTGTCTGCAAAGAATCAGATAATTTTCCAATAATTTTTTCTTTTCCTGAACATCATTATGCAGTTCTTCTCTGCCATTTAGCAAAATACGGGTTTCCTCTAACAGTTCTACACTTTGAATGCCTGTCCTTTCACTCAATATCTGTAAACACTCTGCTATCTGTCTGAGATTACCTGCATAAGCACACGTAAATGCTACACTCTCACCATGCTTATTTGCCATATCAAGTGCATCATTCCAGTCTGCACCTCGAAGGAGAATATGATTATGCTCACCAACCTCATAAAAGGCACACAAATGCTGTAAAAGCAGATGCTCCAAAATAGTTCCGTAATAAACCTCACCACTTACGTTTTTCTGCTGCATGCCATATTTATCTTTCCATCTGCTGTCTGTGGTAGTCCCTCTCTTGCACTGCTTATCTTTAAAATAAGGCACCTGCTCTAACAGAATCTCGATATCTCCGGTCTGATCGATATAGAGCTTTGTGGTCATAAATGGCCATACACCATGATCCATCCAAACACGGGTAATATTATTTCTGTCTGCGATAAACTCACCCTGTTTATCTCCAATGATGGTCGCATTGGTTCCATCAATTCTGACACCACCATAATTATCCAATATCATCTGTCTTACACCGCTTGGATCCATGATGAGTAGAGAAAGACAATCCTGCCATAAATCACGCCAGCCTCTGCCTCCTCTGCCATAATCATGATGAGGCAGGAAGGAGCATCCATAAATTCTACGAAGCATAGGCTGGAAGCTTACCCAACGAAGGAAATTGTCAAATTCCGCACTTCCTGTATGATAGTTTACATTTACCTTCGTCTGCCAGTACTTCTGCACCGCCTGTAAAGCATTTTCTACCTTTTGTGTTGAGTCATATGCCTGTACAATTTCCTTTATCTGTTTTACCTGCTCAGTTACACCGATTATAACAAGATAGTCTGCTTTTTCTTTTGGCTGTAAAGTTATTTTTTCAAAACAAATACCGCCAAAAGCTTCCTTTCCTTCAAACTGTACACCTGCCTCAACACCTGCTTCATGCTCTAATAAAGCTCTTGGATGCGTATAGGTACCACCCTCTCCAACAAACTGTTCCACAGTTGGATAAAAAGCTACCGGTGCCTTACCCTGTCCACTTACTCCCAGTACAAAATAAGTAAGATGATTTTTCCTGTGCCCTCTTTCATCGAAAGACATGGTAGGTTTTACCGTTACACCATTTTTCTGTGTTTCGATACGATGAAGTAATGAAGTTACATGTCTATGATCTCTGATATTGTCTGCACTTCGTCCATAAACAGGAATCGCTGCCACCGGAGTCAAGGTACATGACTGTTTTGCAGTATTGATAATCTCCACATGCATCAATTCCACATTATACTCTAATGGAACAAAGCTGGTCACTTTTGCAGAAAGCTGATACTTCTTTGACTGTCTGTTAACAGTATGCCACATCAGTCCTGCCTGTAACTGGCTATCATCCTGTTCAGAAGTAAATTTAACCATTTCTGCTTCTGCAGATGCTCCTGTTGCTGACCAAAGACCCACTCCTTCTACGTCACACCAGAAGTTGCGGCTTCCACGATTATTGTGGAGATTTTCTACACTGACCGGCTCCAATAAAAATGTCTCTTGATTTATCTTGCTGTCACCACCCAAATCAGGTGTTACTGAACTTTTGATTCCCTTTTCCCCTGCAATAGGAAAATACAAATCACTGTAGTTTTCCGGCTGCTTCATTGTAAAAGAACCATCATTACTGCTGAACTGAATCTTTCCCATATGTTTTTCATCCTTTCTTTTTCCTCGCAGTCATTCTAATCCAGCACTATAAAAGAAATAAATCAAATTCATATAAAAAATATCAAATTCATGACCTACCCCTAACAAAAAAGAGGATTTCCCTCTTGCGCCAGCAAATTGGGAACCCTCTTTATACTTTAAATAGAAAAATCTTCCACCACACATTCATGTTTTTTGCTTACTTTATCATAATTAATACCAACCAACAGCAGGTTTCCCTGATACTCCTTCAAAGACTGTACATACTTTTTGCTTTTTATCTGAGCGATAGCTCCCTGAGCTGATTGATTCCATTTCAGTTCTATAACCATTGCCGGTTTATCAGAACCTTTTTTCGGAATAAATACGATATCTGCAAAGCCATATCCCGTCGGGAATTCACGAATCAGTGTATATTCATTGACTGCATCATAATATGCCAGAGTAATCACACAGCTTAAGGCATTTTCATCATTATAATTAAGAATTGAAGTATTCTCACTGTGTATCCGGTCAATAGCTGCTGCAACAGCTTCATTATCCTTATACCATGTTGCCTTTAACAAATTCTCTGATGCTGCAATTGCCTCAACTACAGAATTCCATCCCGTATCTTCTACTGCGTTTCGGAATTCTTCCCGCACTTCTTCATTTGGTATATAAACCTCTTTCCTGTCTGCATCATATGCCAGATATCCTAAATGAAGAAGTAGCGTTAATACATCATCCTTGCTTTGTATGGAAACCATATCATTCTGAAATTTACCGGGATTTACCTTGCTACGCCCACCTGTCAGCATCTGCACAATGGCATCCTTTAATCCATCAAAGTTCATGGTTATATAGTTTTTCAGTGATTCATAAGTTTCCGTTCGTGTCCAATAGCTGTTAAACTCTCCATCCAACATTGCATTTACAACAGCATTTGGATTGTAAATGTGTTTTACCTTGCGAAAAGAATATCCATCATACCATCTTTTTGTTTCATCAAAATCCATATCATACTGCTTACACAACTGATAAACCTCATCCTCAGTAAAACCAATATATTCTGCAAGCGCTCCCGGCGTAATCATGGTAAATTCCTTAAAATTATTGAGTGCCGACTGTGTTCCATACTTTTTAATTGGTAGTATTCCTGTGATGTATGCCAGTTTTAAAAAGTTCTTAGAGCCACTGTCCTTAAACAGTCCTCGTAACAGACTAATATATGCTTTCTGTGCCTTTTCATCATATTTATCTTCACGAAAAATGGTATCCCATTCATCAATAATAATGATAAATTTTTCCCCTGTATCTTCATTGATTTTGGAAAGAACAGATGGTAAATCATTATCATTTTCCTTTACTGACTCTCCAAACTGCTCTCTCAGTTCTTTTATCACTTCTGTATGAATCAGACCTACGGTCTGCATTGCCGTTACTGTTTCCCCTGTTTCTTTATCACGTCTGTGGCGGAATGTATTCACATCCATCTGAATGACCTGATATTTATTTAAATGTTCTTCAAAATCCTCTAACTTTGCTGCCTTGTATTTTAAAAACATCTCTTTAGAATCACAAGTAGTACAATAGTATGCAGATAACATATCTGCCGTAATAGACTTTCCAAAACGTCTTGGACGGCTGACACAAAGGTATCTTTGTTCCGTATCTAACACCGAATTTGTATATTCCAGCAAACCGGTCTTATCTATATATATTTTAGATCGCAATGCACTTGCAAATCTTTCATTTCCAGGATTTAAAAAAAGCCCCATCCTTTTTTCCGCTCCTCCCTTATATCAGCTTCCTCCTGCTAAAAACCGCTATACCAAATCTTTTCCTTAGTATAGCGGTTTTTAGATTAAATTACAACATATATACCATTGCCTTGATAAGACAAATGTTACCATCGTTACTTACACAATAGTTAGAATTCTATAGTTCCATCCTGCAACATTTCCAAAAAGCAATCCACAATTTTTCCGTCAAATTGCGTGCCCCTGTTGCTTATAAGCTGCTCTACTATCTCTTCCTTTGATAAATGATTTGGATAACAACGCACACTATTCATAGCATCAAAAGAATCTGCTACGCAAATAATTCGAGCAATCAGCGGAATCTCTTCACCTGCTAAACCATCCGGATAGCCCTTTCCATCAAATCTCTCATGATGATATCTTACACCATCCTTAATACCGTCTATGGAAGTGAAATCCTTTAATATTTTTTCTCCCAACACCGTATGTGTCTTCATGATTTCATACTCTTCCGGCGAAAGCTTATCCGGCTTTTTCAAAATGTTCTCCGGGATACCAATTTTCCCACAATCATGCATAAGTCCTATGTAGTATACTCTTTCGCATTCTTCCTTTGAAAAGCCAAGCTTCTCTGCTATTTTTCTGGAATATTGTGCTACACGAAGTGAGTGTCCGTTTGTGCTGGAATCCTTCGCATCAATAAATCCCATAAATGCAGTCATTGACTGCTCAATAATCTTTACATCTCTGTTACGCTGTTTTAAAAGCTTTTTTGTTTTAATATCAACATTAATTGCAATAATCACACTAATTGCCCATATAAAAAACAACACTAATAAAAGCTTAAATGCATGCATACGCAGGATATCTTTTTCCAAATGGTAGGTCAATTTCGCTTGTGTAAATTCCATAGGAGTCATATCCTCTCCCGCAGTCTTATGATATGAAATAAAATCTACACGCTTACTATAATAATCATCTGTATTCTGAATCCTCTGCTCAATTACATTTTCTTCATCACGCACACTGGGAAGATAGACAAAATAATCACCCTTTGACACAGGAATCATCAAATCTGTTCCCTCTATCTTATGATTCAAATGAATATCAACCTTTTTTTCAATACATTTTCTCAAATCAAGTGCCTGATAAACTTCATTTCCCCCTACATTCTGGTGGATTTCCAATTCACCACACCATGCATTATTCAAAAAGCAGTCATCCGGAACCTCAATCTGCAATTTCCAGTCAACAACCTTGGCCTGTGCCTGATTCACTACCATAATATCATATATGATACCTGCATACTGTACTTCCTGCAGCTCACCATTGCTATCTTCCTCATAAATACGCTTAATCCAGGTATCTGTACTTCCACCTCTAGGCGCCATCGTTATGCGAATATCTCTTTCCGTCCATTCTTCCTCCGTATCAGAAGCAGATATATAAATCACTCTCTCCTGACGATTAAAGTCTGAAACTCTCAAATAGAGAATCACATAGCCTAAAACAAGCAAACCAAACAAAATGCTATATTTCCTAATTTGTTTCTTTACTTCCGTTTCCATACATCCTCCATATTGCATAAACATGCATAATATTGCTTTTTTAGTATGCTCTTGCATAGGTAGTAATGTCAAGGACATTTTGTGCGATATATTTCACTTTTTCGTCAAAATTATTCTAGGTTCCTTCGTAAAAACTCTACCAGCCCTTCCACAGACATTATTTCCTGTTCCATCGTATCTCTATCTCTAACCGTTACAGTTTCCTGCTCCAATGTAGCATCATCTACGGTAATGGCATACGGAATACCTATGGCATCCCCCCTACGATATCTTTTTCCAATGCTGCCGGATTCTTCATACTGCACCATAAAATATTTTGACAGTCTTTGGTATATTTCTCTTGCTTTATCAGCGTGTTTCTTTTTCATTAAAGGAAGTACATTGACCTTGACTGGTGCTAAAGACGGCTTAATATTAAATACAATACGAGTATCTGTATCACTGATTTTTTCTTCATGTAATCCCTCAAATAGCAAAGCCAATACAATGCGGTCTAATCCATACGTTGACTCAATAATGTATGGTATATATTTCTCCTTTGTAGCCTCGTCAAAATATTCCATTGACTTTCCTGAATACTCCTGATGTCTGCTCAAATCAAAATTGGTTCTGTTATGAGTACCATTGATTTCTCCCCATCCAAACGGAAACTGATATTCAATATCACAAGCCTCTTTCGCATAATGAGCCAATTTCTCATGATCATGAAATCTTAATTTTTCTGCCGGCAAACCAAGGCTTTCAAAAAACTTTTTACCATATTCTTTATAATACTGATATAGCTCACTATCATCACCTTCCTTGCAAAAAGTCTGAAACTCCATCTGTTCAAATTCAATAGTTCTAAAAGTAAAATTCTTAGGAGTAATCTCATTTCTAAATGCTTTTCCGATTTGTCCTATACTAAATGGGAGCTTTGCTCTCATAGAACGCATGACATTCAAATAGTTTACATACTCTCCCTGTGCATTTTCCGGTCTGAGGAAAATTCTGCTGGTGCTATCATCTGTCACACCTCTTTTTGTCTCAAACATCAGATTAAATTGTCTGATATCTGTAAAGTTTGACTTTCCGCATACTGGACACGGTATCTGCTTCTCACGAATGAACGAAACCATTTCTTCCTGTGTCATGGCATCTGCATTGACACTTGCGTCATAATCCTGTATCAGATTATCTGCTCTATGTCTTGTCTTACATTCTTTACAATCAAGTAACGGATCAGTAAATCCGGAAAGATGTCCACTTGCTTCCCACACTCTCGGATTCATGAGAATGTCTGCATCTACTTCATAGCTGTTCTCACGCATCTGAATAAAATAATATCTCCAGGCATCTTTAACTTGATTTTTTTAACGAGTTCCTAAAGGACCATAATCCCACGTATTTGCCAGTCCTCCATATATCTCACTTCGCTGAAAAATAAAACCATACTGATTGCAATACGCAACTACTTCCTCCATTGAAAAACTTCTTTTTTCCATGTTCTTACCCTCTTTCTTATAAAATAAAAGAAGCCCCAAGTATAAAAAATTATACTTAGGGCGAATATAACCGCGGTTCCACCTAAATTCAGATATCTATCTGCGCTTTCCTCATAGTACGGACTTATCATCTTATACTACATTCCTTTTAACGGTGGAATTTTCCGTCGGACGCTACTTTATTCACTCCGCTGCTCCAAGACGCCTTCCATGTAATCTTCATAAGGGTTCACACCATACACCCTCTCTCTGCAATCCAATAAACATGTACTCTTTCTTTTCTTCGCATTTACTTTATGAATTATTTGATAATATATCTTACTAAAAACAAAATGTCAAATTGAATTCAACGAAATAGCACAAATCTAACTATATCGGTGTTACCCTCTTATGAATTACCCCGAGAATACTTTCTACAGCATTTATCAGTGCTTTTTTCTTCA
>CAMBAN010000054.1 GCA_945864145.1 uncultured Lachnospiraceae bacterium
AGTATCACACCGATTGCAAATGACACAAGTGTCAGTGGTATCGTATACATCAGTCCATGCTTTAGCATTGGCCAAAATGCTTTCTTTACCAGTTCCCATTGCCTTTCATTCAAAATGTTCAATACAACTAAAATGCCAGTGCTGCTCATGATTTCCCCAATCCTTTACTATTCTTTGGTAATATCCATACCAAAGTATTTTTCTGAAATAGCTGTCAGAGTGCCATCAGATGCCATTTCTGCCAAGGCGTCATTGATTACCTTTAGCAATTCCTCATTACCTTTGTTCATGACAACTGCGCTGCAAGACACATCATCAGATGCTGCAACAATCTTAGATGACTCTGTATCACCCTTCTGCTGTTTCCAATAAGCATAAGTCAATTCATCATTGATTGTCAAGTCTGCCTCTCCACTAAGTACAAGCTCCATCGCAAGTGCAAATTTATCCTGTCCTACAATTTCTGCTCCAAGATTTCGTGCAATCTCACTGAAGTTTGAGGTAAGTCCCTCAGCTGCTTTTTTTCCTGCCACATCATCAAAGGATGTGATATCTTCATTATCTGCCGCCACAATCAAAACCGGCTTTGTATAAATATATGGCGTGGAAAAATCATATTTTTCTTTTCTTACATCCGTTATGGTTACCTGATTCATGATAACATCAAAAGACTGATTATCCAATCCTGCAAACAGAGAATCCCATTCTCCCTCTACAAACTCTATCTCATAACCGGTTTTCTCACCGATAGCATTGGCTACATCCACTTCAAAACCAGTGAGGTTCCCCTCCTCATCATGATAGGTATAAGGTGCATAAGTTCCTTCCATTGCTACCTTTATTACTTTCTTATCTGCGCTTGTGCTTTCCTTTGAAGAACCACAGCCTGTCAGTCCCACAATAAGTGCTGCTGCAATTATTTGTGCCATTACCCTCTTTTTCATCCTTGTTCCTCCTTTTATCCTCCGTTTATCAGAAACAGCCCCTCATCAGAGCTGTTTCTTTCTTTGTAGAGTATATCACTTTTATTTCTGTTTTGCCACGTTTTTATACACGGAACAGCTTTTATTGAAATACAATTTTTCTATAGTTTTCAAAGGAAAAACTCCAATATAAAGTCCTGCTAATATACTGTCTCTCACTCTCCATGTTCCTTTTTTCATTTTCATCCTCCTGTATTCCTATCATTTTAATAGGAATAGTATATTATTTTTCACTATCTGTCAATATAAAAACACAAAAAATGCGCTAAAGTGTTTTTGCCACCTTAGCGCACCCTGTTAATTCTTATTCATTTCTATATTTTAAATGCACGCAATCCTTCCAATAGTTCATTAGATAACTTACCAAGTTCTCTGATGCTTACCTTAACCTCGTGCATCTGGTCATTTTGTTCATTTACCTCAGTTGCCACATGGTTTGTATTTTCACTTACCTGCTCAGAAATCTGATCGATTTCGTCCATTGCACCATGGAGTTTTTCAGAGCCCCGTGCCGTATTTTGCATAACATTGGTTACATTTACCATCTCATCAGAAATCATTGCTATTTTTTCTGTAATACCTGCAAAACTTACCTTTGTATCTTCTGCAAGTTCTATACCACCCTGTGCTGATTCATATCCTTCTTCCATAAGTGATACAGACAATTTAATGCTTTCCTGTATCTGCTTAATCATATCGGCAATATCATTTGCTGACTTACTTGATTGTATTGCCAGAGAACCAACCTCTGATGCAACTACCGCAAAGCCCTTGCCCTGTTCTCCTGCTCTTGCAGCCTCGATAGAAGCATTCAAAGACAAAAGATTTGTCTGGGAAGCAATATCAGCAATCATTTCTACGATATTTTCAATCTTTCCTGACATATTTTCCAGCTCATGGATTTGGTCTCTTGTCTGTGTTACGTTAGAACCAATTTTCTGCATCTGCGTTACTACATGATTTAGTTTTTCTGAACCTTCCTCTGCCGCAGCGGCTGTTTCCGTCGCGGTATTACTGATATTGGAAATGTTATCGGATACGCTGTTGACGCCTTCTGCAATTTCTGTTGCAAGTCTCACGTTTTCATCAGAAATGCCCTTCTGCTGATTCGCTCCATCTACAGCATTCTGTGTGATAACAACAATTTCTTTCGATTTTTCACGGGTTTCTTCCACCTGCCTGGTTAAGGATTGTTCGAGTTCTGCAAGTCTCCTTGCATCTTCATTCGTAGTTGCAATCAACTTACCAAGATTTTCCTTCATATTGTGGATAGCCTTTGCTACAACACCAAGCTCATCCTTTCTTTGTTTTACTTTTTCATCCAAATCAAAAGTAAAATCTCCCTCACCCATAGCATCACACGCCTGTGTCAGTTTTGTAAAATCATGTAATTGCATTCTTACATAAATATCAAATAAAGCGATGATAACGATTAAGAGTACAACCATGGCAATCAATACAGATTTTCTAACAACATTTATTGTCACATCTACAGTAGAATTGTAAATACCTACATCCATAGAACCATACAATTCACCATTTACATAGATAGGACACATGATATCATAAGTCCATGCATTCTGTACATCAGCCCAAAACTGGCTTGTCATGATATCTCCCTTGGTACAAGCCGGTACTGTATATCCGGTATCATCTGAATAATTCTTTCCTATTTTCTGTGTATCTGAATGTGCAATCGCGGTAACCGTTTTATCAATAACAATGGCATACGCTATACTGCTGTTTTCGGTTGCTGTTTCTTCTACAAAGTTTTGCAATTCTTCTACACTTGCACCTTTTTCTATCAGGATTTCCGCCTGCTTTGCAATCTGCATATTCTGAGCGGTCAACTGTTCAATCATCGCTTCGGTTACTTTCTTTTGTGTTACATTAACAGATAATAGCAATAAAACGATAAAACCGACAGATACTAAAATAGTTGACACAACAGACAACTTTAAAGTAAGTGAGTTTTTCTTCATACGTATGTGTTCCTTTCTTTACTACTTTTTTCTATTCAAGTCGATATTATCAGTCTCTTGCAATTATTTTATCATACATTTGTTATTTTTTAAATATTTTTCTAATTTTTATAACAGAAATCAGGAATTTTCAGCCATCTATCTCTTAAATAATGAGCCACTAATTTCGGTTTCCTGTCTCTGGTAAAAATACCCTTTTTATTTCCCTGCACACGCATAATCCCTTGACTGGTAGCAAAATCTGCAAAATTCCATACCTGTTCCCCAATAAAGCCATTCATCTTATCTGTCACTGCATGGTTCATTTTGTAATATGCCACCTGATATTCCTCTGTGAACATAACAGGCGTTGCATCATGGAAACCACACACCGTATCTGCACCATATTCAGTGAACATAAAGGGCTTGCCAAAAGAATTCCAAAAGCCTAGTTCCTTCTCCAACATCTGTTTTGCTGCCGGTAAATCTCCACCACAGGCATACCAACCATAATATCTGTTCAAGCAAAATACATCACTTAATTGTATCGTACAATCTTCCTCGTAATTTTGCATTTGCATACTGACAATCGTACATGGTCTATGCTGCGGATCCGTCTGTCTTGCAAGCTCAAACAGTGGTTTAAAATAATCAAACGCACCCTTCCCTGCACTGTCTGCTTCATTTGCAATGCTCCACATAACAACACACGCATGGTTTTTATCTCGCATAATCATATCTCTTAAAACATCTTTATGATGGGAAAGGGTACGAATACCACCTTCGTCCTCAGGATCAAAGGTATTGATTTTCTTCCCATCCTTATTAAAATTTGCACCACCTCCAAAATTAAGATGCACTCCTACTGCAGGTGTTTCATCAATAACTACAATACCCTCTCTATCGCACAGTCTCATCATCTCTTCACTATATGGATAATGGCTGGTACGAAAACTGTTTGCTCCCTGCCATTTCATCAGGCTGATATCTTTCACATTCATAGGAATGTTCAACCCTCTTCCTGCCGGATAGGTGTCTTCGTGCTTGCCATATCCTTTAAAGTAAAAAGGTTTACCATTTATCAGGAATCGATTTCCATCTACTTTTACTGTTCTGACGCCATAGGGTAACTCATAGATATCCTCTCCAAAAAAAATTTTGATACGATATAGATAAGCATGTAACGGCCACCACAAATTGACCTTGGGAATAGAAAGGACTCCTTCCTCTCCCTCTGCACAAGCCACCTTTTTTCCGTTCTCATCATACACTTCTATTTTTACCTGACCCTGCCCTTTCGTCTGTATCTGATAAGATAGCATTGCTGTTGTGCCACTTATTTCTGACACCACTGTCACATCCTCAATATAATTTTCAGGAGTCGTATACAGCTTAACCGGACGGGTAATCCCACAATAATTAAAAAAATCAAAGTTAGGATGGTTCATAGGTTTGCTATCTATCGATGGCATGAAACTTCCCAACATTCCACTGCCATTTTCAGAGCCAACCGGTAATGTTGAATGGTCAATGCGATTATCTACTGCAATCGTCAATAGATTATCTTCTGCTGTCAAGCTTTCATTTATCTGCACTTCAAAAGGCAGAAATCCTCCTTTGTGTTCACACAGCAGTTTTCCATTCAAATATATTTTAGCCATATGTGTTACAGCCCCCATACGTAACACCAACCTTTGCTCTCGCAAAAAAGCCGGTACAGAAAGACTCCTTTGGTAGAATACCCAGCCATAATGTTCTCTAAAATTGACTCCCTCCTTCAAATCATTGTAAGAAGCCGGAACTGCCATTGTCATGGCATCCTGTAAGGGTCTCTCATACCACTTTTCTGTAAATCCCTCTCCATTATCCAGTCGAAAAGCCCAAATACCGTCTAAATCAATTACTGCCCTTGTTTGCGTCTGTATCGGATATAACATTTTGTTTTCTCCCTTCCATTTTGTTTTGACTTATTTATTTTCTACGGTATTCTGTTTTCTATGCAAACAAAAAACCTGTCAGCTTCCGCTAACAGGTCTTCTATACTTAGAGTTGTACAATTATTTATTTAACTGACGTTTTAATGCTTCTACTTCCTCGAACACAACATCATTTAATACTTTAATGTATGTTCCCTTCATACCAGAAGAACGAGACTCAATAACTCCAGCACTTTCAAATTTACGAAGTGCATTTACAATAACACTTCTTGTGATACCAACTCTGTCTGCAATCTTACTTGCAACAAGGATACCTTCTGTTCCATTTAATTCATCAAAGATGTGTGTAATCGCTTCCATCTCTGAGAATGATAAAGTAGAAATAGCAGACTTTACAACAGCTACCTTTCTGTTTTCCTCTGCATTTTCTTCACTTACTGCACGTAACATCTCAAGTCCAACTACTGTTGTACCGTACTCACAAAGAATGATATCATCGATGTCATACTGCTCGTTGCATTTATAGATAAATAAAGTACCAAGACGCTCACCTGCAATTTCAATCGGAGTGATAATTGCCTGGAACTTACGTACATCTGTGCTTTCAAAACCAAGTGTAGCAAGATTTACATTTTCCTTTGTAGAAAGAACTCCTAAAAGTCTTTCATTTAACATTGGATCGATGAATCCACCAACGCTATCTTCTACTAACTCCTGTAATTCATCCACACCTTCACAATTTCCTACGCCTAATACTTTACCTTTTTTACTAATAACTAAAACATTGGAATTTACGATATCACGCATTACCTTACAAATATCATTGAACACAACCTTACTGGAATTATTATTGTGTAAAAGTTTTCCAATCTTTCTTGTTTTATCTAATAACTGTACACTACTCATAACAAACCTCCAAGTTTTTTTAACATTCTATCAAAAATCACCACAATTATTTATATTGGGGATTTTATCATATGATTACACATTTTTCAATAGGAACGGCATATATTTCAAGATTATTCATCTTTTTATCTGAATTGCACAATAATTTGTGGTTTTTTTAACAATTTATAAAAAAGAACATTTTTTTGGGGGAAAGCTCTTTATTTATTTTTCATAAATCCACATTTTTCATCTGCGCAAACCAATTTATTACCTTTTATCAACATAATACCGCCACATCGTTCACATTTTTCCTGAGATGGCTTCTGCCATACCATGAAATCACACTCTGGAATGTTTTCACATCCGTAATATTTTCTTCCTTTTTTTGTCTTTCTAACGACAATCTCTTTGCCACATTTTGGACAGGAGACACCAATCTTTTCAAAATATGGTTTTGTGTTTCGACACTCCGGGAAACCGGGACAAGCAAGGAATTTACCATGCGGTCCATACTTGATTACCATTCTTCTGCCGCAAACATCACAATCTACATCTGCTTCTTCATCGGCAATCTTAACTTCTGCCAAGTCTTTTTCTGCTGCCTTCACTGCTTCATCTAAGTCTGGGTAAAAATTAGATACTACAGTTTTCCAGTTTACTGAGCCTTCAGCGACTTTATCCAATAGAGCTTCCATATTGGCTGTAAAATTCACATCTACAATAGAAGGAAATGCTTCCTTCATCATGTTATTCACAACCTCTCCAAGCTCAGAAATGTATAGGTTTTTGTCTTCCTTTACTACATATCTTCTTGCAAGGATGGTGGTAATAGTTGGCGCATAGGTACTTGGTCTACCAATTCCAAGTTCTTCCAACGCACGTACCAAAGAAGCCTCTGTATAATGTGCAGGTGGCTGTGTAAAGTGCTGTTTGGGATCAAGCGCTTCTAAAGTCAAAACAGACTCTTTTGTTAACTCCTTTACCAAGGTATTTCCTTCTGCCTTTTCGTCATCCTCTTCACGATAAACACTCATAAAACCATCAAAAGCAACTTTAGAAGCTGCTACTGTGAACTTATGACCATTGGCATCAATTTTTACGGAAGTTGTATCATACTTTGCATTTGCCATTCTGCTGGCTACAAAGCGCTTCCAAATAAGCTGGTATAAACGGAACTGGTCTCTGCTGAGAGACTCCTTAATATCCGCAGGAGTGTAATGAATATCAGTTGGTCTGATTGCTTCATGCGCATCCTGTATCTTTTGTTCTTTCTTTTTCTCATTCTGACTTGCAGCCTGATATTGCTCTCCATAGGTCTGTGTAATATAATCCTTTGCCATTGCAACTGCTTCATCAGATACTCTGGTCGAATCCGTACGCAGATAAGTAATAATACCTACTGTTCCTATATCCTTCAATTCCACACCTTCATAAAGCTGCTGTGCAAGTCTCATTGTCTTTTGTGTTGAAAAATTGAGAACTTTGCTGGCCTCTTGCTGTAGGGTTGAGGTAGTAAATGGAAGCGGTGCTTTTTTCACTCTTTCACCCTTCTTAATTTCTGCTACCTGGAACTTTGCATGCTCGATTTCCTTAACAATCTGATTTACCTCATCTTCAGAAGAAATCGCAGCCTTCGCATCTCCCTTCCCATAGTATTTGGCCATAATTGGCTTTTTCTCTCCGGCTACCTGAATAGATGCATCTAAGGTCCAATATTCCTCTGGAATAAAGGCATTGATTTCATCCTCTCGGTCTCCGATGATACGTAAAGCAACTGACTGCACTCGTCCTGCACTAAGCCCTCTTTTTATCTTTGCCCACAACAGAGGTGAAATGCGATATCCCACAATGCGGTCAAGCATTCTTCTTGTCTGCTGTGCATCAACCAAATCCATATCAATTTCTCTGGCATTTTTCAAAGACTCTTTTACCGCATTTTTTGTAATTTCATTAAATGTAATACGGTAAACTTTTTTGTCTGCAAGCTTTAACGCCTCATATAAATGCCACGAAATCGCTTCTCCTTCGCGGTCAGGGTCGGTTGCAAGATAAATTTTCTCTGCTTTTTTCACTTCTCTTCGAAGCTTGGACAGTATATCGCCTTTTCCCCTGATGGTAATATACTTTGGCTCATAATCATGCTCAACATCGATACCTAAAGAACTCTTAGGCAAATCTCTTACATGTCCTTGGCTGGCTAATACTTCATAATTTGCTCCTAAGAACTTTTTAATTGTTTTAACCTTCGCAGGTGACTCCACTATCACTAAATATTTTGCCATAAAGTTACCCCTTATCACATTTTTGTTTGTTACTCATACGCAAATCCATACAAATACTCTTTTTATTGGATTTTTCGTAATCGTGAACAACTATACACCATATTTTTTCTCTGTGCAAGTAAAATTTCTGAAATTATTACGATTTTATCCTAGAAAGCTTATATTGTCCATATGTTCGTTGTACAATTCCGGCAAGTTCCAGTTCTATTAAGCCCTGACATAGCTGCGATATGGTATATTTTTTATTTTTTTTATACAATTTATCCATAATCTCATCCTGCGTATGTGGTAATATATCCAATACCTCATATAAATCCTTACCAATTTCCGATAAAACAGGTTCTTTTTGTATTTTTTGTTCCATTTGACAATTCCAATGCATATCTTCTTCGATATCATCCGGCTCAATAACTGCTGTTGCCCCCTGCCTTAAAAGCTTGTTACAGCCCCTGCTCAAGTAATCCGTACATCTTCCCGGTACAACAAAGACCTCTTTTCCCTGCTCAAGTGCCATATCTACAGTAATCAGAGTCCCACTTTTTTCTCTTGCCTCTACCACAAGCACCGCATCTGCAAAAGCACTGATAATACGATTTCTTGGTGGAAACAGCTTGGGTAATGGCTGAACCCCGGGCGGATACTCTGAAATCACCCCACCCTTTTCTATCAACTCCTCATACAGTCTTTTATTTGATGGCGGATAAATAACATCCACACCACAACCAAGCACTGCATAAGAGTCTCCACCAACTTTTAACGCTGCCCTCTGACTATAAGAATCAATACCGATTGCCATACCACTGATAATGGAAACGCCTTGCCTTGCCAGATGCTCTGCAAAGTGCTCTGCCATACATTGTCCATAGTCACTGTTCTTTCTGGCACCAACTATTGCAATTGTTGGTTTTTCTCCTTTTGGAAGACTTCCCCTATAATAAATTCCGAAAGGTGGGTCCGGTATTTGTCTAAGTCTTTCAGGAAACTCTTTCTCTTTATATGATACAAAAGATATCTGTTTCTTTTCAAGCTCCTGCCAAACAAAGTAAGGTGATTTTTGTTTTTCATACTGCTGCCATCGCAAGAGTTCTTCATAATTCAAAACTTCCAGAAGTTCCTTTTCCTTTAAAAGCAGTATATTCTTTGCCTGTCCACATGACTCTAAAAGCTGTAGTTTTTTACGTCTGGAAATACCGGGGATTGCCTGTATCCATGCCGCACTGATTTTTTCCTGCCAATCTGTTTCTATTGTATTTTTATTCACTATTGTCATAGTTTCTTCTATTATATATATGTTCTCCTTCTTTTTTTATTCTGCCTGTCTGCTCCAATATTTCCCATCTGTCATGCGATAGCAGATAGCCTCACTGATATGCTCTTCTGTTATTTTTTCTGAATCATCGATGTCTGCAATTGTCCTGGCTACTTTAATGACTTTGTGATATGCTCTTGCTGATAAATCCATCCTTTTAAAAACAAGCTCCATCAAATCCTGTTGGGCAGAACCAAGTGGACAATATTTTTTGATGTCTCCTGACCTAAGCTCTGCATTAAAACGATAGGCGGTATTGGCATAACGTCTTTCCTGTCTGCGTCTTGCCTGCATAACACGCCGTTTAATATCCGCACTGCTTTCATTTTTTACCTCTGCAGACAATTGTCCAATATCCACCCTGGGTGCTTCCACAGTCACGTCTATCCTGTCCAAAATAGGTCCTGAAATACGTCTTAAGTAACGTTTTACTTCATTTTCAGAACAGGTGCATTTATTTCTATCCGGGAAAAATCCACAAGGACAGGGGTTCATCGCTGCAACCAGCATAAAATCTGCAGGATAGATAAAACTGCCGTTTGTTCGTGCAATATGTATTTTTTTATCCTCTAAGGGTTGTCGCAAAATCTCTAATGCATTTCTTTTAAATTCCGGGAGTTCGTCCAGAAATAGGACTCCTCGATGTGCTAAAGAAATAACGCCCGGCTTTGGGATACGACCTCCGCCTGCCAAGGCTTGCTCTGAAATGGTATGATGAGGACTTAAAAATGACCTTTGTGTCATAAGTGCTTCCTGTTCCTCCAGCATACCTGCTACACTATAAATGGTGGATACCTCAAGGCTTTCCTCTAAGGTCAATTCCGGCAAAATCGTGGGAATCCTTTTGGCAATCATTGTTTTCCCAGAGCCCGGCGGTCCCACCATCAGCATGTGATGAAAGCCTGCTGCCGCAATCTCCACAGCTCTTTTTACTGCTGTCTGTCCGTTAATGTCTGAGAAATCAAGCTCCTGTGCTTTTTTCCTTTCTGTCATTTCTGTCCTTTTTGCCGGTGGAATATATACAGCCTTTTGTTCTTCACTTTTATTCAGGTAAGTAAGCGTCTGTGCAAGTGACGTAACGCCAATAATCTCGATATCTTCCACAATAGCACCTTCGTGCACATTTTTTTGTGGAAGAATACACCTTTTACATCCATACTCCTTTGCCGTTTTTACAATTGGCAGTACTCCTTTTACCGCTTTGATTTCCCCGTCCAGTCCCAATTCTCCTATGATTAGCGTATCTGCAATATAATCCTCCGGAATCAGTCCTAAAGAAACCATGATGCCTACTGCAACCGGTAAGTCAAAAACGGTGCCCTCTTTTCTAATGTCCGCCGGTGATATACTGACTGTGATTTTTACGGGTGGAATTTCCACTTCCGTGTTTTTGAGTGCCACCTTTACACGCTCTCTGGCTTCCCTTACTTCGTGATTCAATAGACCTACCATCTCAAATCCCGGCATGCCTGTGGAAGCATCTACCTCTACTGTGGCAATCAGACTTTCAATTCCACTGATTGCCCCGGTAGTAACTTTACTATACATGTGATATACCTCCTTATCAAATGTAGGGTAGTTATATCACACTCCTATGTCAAACACAATCCAAATGTAAAAATTCGTTTGTGAAATGTAAAAAATCATACTTATTTTTACGAATTTAGTGCTTTTCTTAGTTTTTGCAATGCCCTTTTTTCGATTCTGGAAACGTAACTTCTGGAAATGCCAAGCAATGCACCAATTTCCTGTTGGGTCATTTCTTCATATCCCATTAATCCAAAGCGCATGGCAACAATTTTCTTTTCCCTTTCAGTCAAAACTTGTTCTATCAGTCCACCCAGTTTTTTTATGTTGCAGTTTCTATCATATTGGTCTGCAAAATCAATCTGTTCCTGCTCACATATATCAAGAAAATGAATTTCATTTCCTTCCTTGTCCGTACCTATCGGTTCATATAAGGATACCTCTTTTGATACTTTTTTTCTGGCCCGAAACAGCATCAGCAACTCGTTATCAATACATTTTGCTGCATATGTTGCAAGTCTTGTACCTTTATCTGCCTTGTAGGTCATAATCGCTTTCATTAAGCCAATCGTACCTGTAGAAATCAAATCTTCCTGTTCCTCTCCAAAGCCTGCGTACTTTTTGGCAACATGTGCCACTAAACGTAGATTTCTCTCAATCAGAATTTCTCTTGCAAGTGCTGCTTCTTTTTCATCCTCCCCATGCAGAACACGAAGATAATGCACTTCCTCTTCTGCTGACAATGGTCTGAGAAAGGTTTTCAAGAGAGCCTCCCATAGCCATTTCTATTATTCTATGCCAGAAAATCCGAAAAAATAACATTACTGACATCTATCCCTTGTTCAGAAAGCCATACATGGCTCTCATCCTGATACAGCATATGCTGTGCCTCCCATTTGGCAAGCACTTTCCCATAGACCTCTTCCATAGTTTTTGAAAAAAATCTTTCAAAATCTGCCTTTTTTACTCCCTGTATCATGCGAAGTCCTAAAAACATAAACTCCTCCATGCAGTCTCTTTGTGTCAGTACCTGTTTTTCCTTCTGAAAATCAGATGGCTGCTTACATTTTGCAAGATAACTGTCAAAATCACAGGTATTTGTCCACCTCACGTTTTCTACCATAGAGGCTGCTCCTAATCCAAATCCCACATAATTTCCTCTTTGCCAATATACGCAATTATGCTTACATTCATATCCTTCCTTCGCATAGTTGGAAATTTCATAACGTGTATAACCATTTTCCTTGAGTATTTCTTTGGTTCTTTGATACATTTTTCGGTCTTCTTCTTCAGAAGGTAATGCAGGATATCGTTCAATATTCTGACAAATCTCTGTTCCTTCTTCAATAATCAAGCTATAAGCAGAAATATGCTCCGGCTTTAATGCGAGCACTTTTTGTAAAGTATCCTCCCACTTTTTCATATCTTGTCCTGGCAAACCCGACATCAAATCAATATTCACATTTGTGAATCCAACCTCTCTGGCGTTCTGATAGGACTCTAAAAAATCAGCATAGCAATGAATACGCCCCAGCATTTTCAGTTCTTCATCGTGAGCAGACTGTAAGCCAATACTCAATCTATTGACTCCTGCTTTTTTCCAACTTTCCATTTTCTCCTTTGTTGCAGTTGCCGGATTCATCTCCAATGTGATTTCTGCCTGTGTATCCATATGATATGCTGTCTTAAGAACCTCTAGCAGTTCTGTGATGGCCTGTGCTTCCAAAATAGAAGGCGTTCCTCCGCCAAAAAAAACGGATTTCACACAGAAATCCTCATATCGCTTTGCTTCTGCCTGCATTTCACTTTTGAGTGCTGATAAATACTGCTTTCTTTTTTCTGCTGTTGCAGGTGCTGATAAAAAATCACAATAGTTACATTTTTTTGCACAAAACGGAATGTGAATATACACACTTAACGACTTCATTTAATTTCCTCCGTCTCTTTTGGTCTTACATCAATAAGTCCAACATTTATAATAAGGTGTCAAAAGGAATTGCTGTAATACCTTTTGACACCTTTCTTTCATTTACTGTCTCTTATTTACCATCGTCAAGCTTTAATACTGACATAAATGCTTTCTGCGGAATTTCTACATTACCAACCTGTCGCATACGCTTCTTTCCCTCTTTCTGTTTTTCCAGAAGCTTTTTCTTACGGGAAATATCACCACCATAGCACTTTGCAAGTACATCCTTTCGCATAGCCTTAACGGTTTCTCTTGCAATGATTTTACCACCAACTGCTGCCTGAATTGGAATTTCAAATAAATGTCTTGGAATTTCATCTTTAAGCTTTTCACACATTCTTCTGCCTCGCTCATAAGCAGAATCCTTATGCACAATAAAGGAAAGTGCATCCACTTCTTCACGATTAATCAGAATATCCAGTTTTACAAGCTCTGACTGCTCGTATCCCTTAATATCATAGTCAAAGGAAGCATAACCTCTTGAACGTGACTTCAAAGCATCGAAGAAATCGTAAATAATCTCATTTAAAGGAAGCTCATATTTCAAAAGTGCTCTTGTTTCCTCCACATATTCCATACCAAGATAACGACCGCGTCTTTCCTGACAAAGCTCCATGATAGAACCGATAAACTCTGTCGTAACCATGATTTCTGCTGTTACGATTGGCTCCTCCATATAATCTATTTCTGACGGGTCAGGTAAATTAGACGGATTTGTCAATTCAATCACAGTACCGTCTGTCTTATGCACTTTATAAACAACGCCCGGAGCTGTAGTTACTAAATCTAAGTTATACTCACGCTCTAATCTTTCCTGTATAATTTCAAGATGAAGTAATCCTAAAAATCCGCAGCGGAAACCAAATCCTAATGCAATAGAGGTTTCCGGCTCAAAAAATAAAGAAGCATCATTTAACTGCAGCTTTTCCAAGGCATCTCGCAAATCAGGGTATTTAGCCCCATCTGCCGGATACAAACCACAAAATACCATAGACTGTACCTTTTTGTAGCCCGGTAATGGCTCTGCACAAGGTCTGTTGGCATCTGTTACTGTGTCACCTACCTCTGTACCCTTTACATTTTTAATAGATGCTGTGATATAGCCTACCATACCTGCGGAAAGCTCCTCGCAAGGAATAAACTGACCTGCACCAAAATAACCTACCTCTACCACTTCTTCTGATGCACCTGTTGCCATCATTTTTATCTTTGTTCCTTTAGATACTTTTCCTTCTACAATACGGCAAAAAATGATAACACCCTTATATGGGTCATATAATGAGTCAAATATCAATGCCTGTAATGGATTTTCCGGATTTCCTGTTGGTGCCGGGATTTTATGCACAACTGCCTCTAAGACATCTTCGATACCTACCCCGTTTTTGGCAGAAATCAACGGTGCATCCTGTGCTTCAATACCAATAACATCCTCTATTTCATTTTTTACCCAGTCAGGTCTTGCACTTGGTAAATCGATTTTATTGATAACAGGGAAAACATCCAAATCATGGTCTAATGCCAAATAAACATTTGCCAGTGTCTGTGCCTCAATTCCTTGCGCTGCATCTACTACTAAAATCGCACCATCACAGGCTGCAAGTGCCCTACTGACTTCGTAGTTAAAGTCTACGTGACCCGGTGTGTCAATTAAATTGAATATATATTCTTCTCCATCCTGAGCCTTATAAACAGTACGAACTGTCTGTGCCTTGATGGTAATACCTCTTTCTCTTTCAAGATCCATGTTATCAAGAATCTGATCCTGCATCTCTCTGCTGGTAAGAAGACCTGTCTTCTCAATAATACGGTCTGCAAGTGTTGACTTACCATGGTCAATATGTGCTACGATGCAGAAATTCCTGATTTTACTCTGGTCAATCTTTGCCATAATTTTCCTCCAACCTGTATACGTTCCGGGCATACGCCCACTCCGTAAAAGTATAACACAGATAGGTTTCTATTGTCTATTCTTTCCTGGATAGTACCATGGATAATATATGTGCAAGAGGATCAACAGCGTTCATGGCTTCTTCTACTGTATTGTTTTGCGCTCCTACCTCAATCAAAAGGCTTTTGGACCGATATTGCATATTGTAACGATACCCTTTTAAATAGGTCTTTCTTGTCAAACCCGGATAATACTCCTCTGCTGCGAGCTTTAGCTGAAAGGCAAAGGATATATTCTCCTGTATATATGGATTTGGCAGACTTTTCAACTCTCCTACGGCATTGGTATAGCTCATACCATTAAAAAACATGAATTTCGCCATATTTTTCCCTTGAAGCTGTGTCACCAAGTGGGTTTCCTCTTTTACAGCATCTCTATGTAAATCTATGATTACCTCTATGGTAGGATTCTCCTCTAATACCTGCTGCAGCCCTTTTGCTGCATAAGAATACGCATAATCTCTGCTTTCTTTATCATATTCTCCTGTATGATGCAATACAGTGTATCCATATTTATCCCGTAAAAGCTCTGTAAGCCTCTCTCCCACACCTACTACAGAAGTACTGGCATCACCTGCTACTGAATCTGCATAAGTCTCCTGTGAGTGTGTGTGGTAGATTAAAATCTGAGGCTTTCCGTCTGTTCTCTTCTCGATAGAAGCATCATACCCAACCAGTTTTTCATAACTTAGCTGTGCATCGCTGATTTGAGTAGTGGGGTCTACAGTATAAAATGTTTCTTTCAAGAACGTCGGATCATGGAGCTGTTCTATCGTATAACTGACGGATTTCTCCTTCGCCGAAATAAAATCCTGTTCTGTTTGTTCTTCTTCTATTTCCTGTGTTACAAGCTCCTCCATTACCTGTGTTTCCTCTTCCCTTTGCAGTTCTTCCCAAAAGACCTCAGTTTCAGGCTCTGCTATCATTTCTTCATAAATAAATTTTGATTGTACCCAATCTTTCTCCACTTCCTCGGGCTTGAGACACATAAGTGCCGGATTAAGCTGCTCCCAGACTACTTTTGTCCAATCCGGGATTTCTGCATTTTCCATAAATGCCATAATCGGTGTACTCTGCTCCAATACGATGTGGAATACAGCCTCTGCTACTTTTCTGTGCACATCTATCCCTTGTTGTTTTATATTTTCCCGCCATTTTCCCCAAAGCTGTCCACAAAAGAAACAGATTACAAATACATATACAAATTTCCATAGATACCTTTTTCTTTTCAACAAGTGCCTTAGTCCTCCATATCCAAGGCTATATTAATTGCCTCTGACAATGTATAGCTCAGCCTTTTCGTCGTTTCATCAATGTTCTTTGCTGTCACATACATATTATGAAGCTGTGTATCCTCACTATTCCTAAAATACTCTAAAGAGTCACAAAATTTTTGATTTTTTCCTGCCAGTCTTTCCAATGCACAATCTACAATTGTAGAAGCGTTGACCACCATCGGAATACCAATCGCAATTACCGGAATACCCAAAGACGCATTCGTTAATCCATTTCTATGATTACCTACGCCAGAGCCCGGATGAATCCCTGTATCTGTAATCTGTATGGCTCTGTAAAGTCTTTTTACATTTTTTGCAGCAAGCGCATCGATTACTAACAATAAATCAGGATGTGTTTCTGTTACAACACCTTTTACAATCTCTGCAGTCTCCATTCCGGTTTTTGCCATTACTCCCGGGATTAAACTACTGATTTCATGCATATGTTCTACGTTATATGCTTTCTTTCCATATTCCTTTAGCATATGTCTTGTAATAAAAAGCTGATCTACAGTAGATGGTCCTAATGAATCTGCCGTCACGTCCCGATTCCCCAGTCCAATCACCAGCACAGACTTTTCTTCCTGCATGTCCGGCATAATCTCACGAATGCAATGTGCCAGCTCCTCTGAAATATCTCTATGATAATCCTCGTCCCACTCCTCTAGCGCAGGCGACTCCAACGTAATATAGGTTCCAACCGGTTTTCCCATAATTTTTGCTGCATTCTTAGTCACAATTTTCACTTTTGTTATGTGGACATCCTCCAACACGTCATATTCCTCAAGCTCCACGCCTCTGATTTCTCCACTTCCGTGGCACTGCATTGTTTCTGTGGCTTCTAATGCCAAATCTGTTCTGATTTCGTATTGTTCCATAGTCATATCTCCCAAACTGCGATTTTATCTATATTTTCCCCACTTTTTTTGGCAATATGTATTGACAGAACTTATTTCATAATTTACAATATTTGAGTATGTTTACATTAGAACGTCCGTGTCCGGGTTTAATGAAACATTTTCATTTAGAATAACGATACCATAAGTATGAAAATGGGAGGTGTTAAGCATGGCAAACATCAAATCTGCAAAAAAGAGAATTTTAGTTGCTCAGACAAGAGCTGATAGAAATAAAGCTATCAAGTCTGGTGTTAAGACAGCTATTAAGAAAGTTTATGCAGCAATTGACGCAAACGATAAAGAAGCTGCAGCAGCTGCTTTATTAAACGCTACAAGCGTTATCGATAAAGCAACTTCTAAGGGCGTATATCACAAGAATTACGCTTCTAGAAAAGTTTCTCGTTTATCAAAGGCTGTTAACGAAATGGCTTAATATATGAGTAAAAAAACAACCCATACCGTCAATGGGTTGTTTTTTATTTGTCCTTTTTATTCTTTACCTCGTATCTTCCAAATGCTTGTGCGCGTACTTAGTTCATAAATTTCCTGATAATGTTCATTCATCCAATCAATGGCCTGCTGCATTCCTTCTTCACTGAACTCAAACAATGCAGATTGTTTTACCTCTGCAGGTGTGGCCTCAAAACCAAATGGCTCCGGCCAGATATATACCTGCAATTTCTTTTCTTCTTCCACTGTTTCCTGATGAAGCATATAGCGTAAGCCCTGATAGCTTCCTGCATAGTCTTCCTTTTTTACAAAATTCAAAGACAAAAAATCCTGCCTGG